>NZ_JAKJSY010000172.1:0-1323 GCF_050337445.1 Vibrio minamisatsumaniensis
AAAAGACTACCGAGATTTAATCGCAGCTCATAATCTAAAACAAAGCATGAGTAGGAAGGGGAATTGTTGGGATAACGCCTGTGTTGAAAGCTTTTTCCACTCAATGAAAGTAGAAGCCGTCCAATACGAGCCGATAATGACCCGAGAAGAGATGCGCCAAGCGCTTTTTGAATACATTGAAGTTGATTATAATCGAACAAGAAGGCACAGTGCTCTTGGGTATCTAAGCCCAGTTAACTTTGAAAAACAATATGTAGCTTAATGCGGTGTCCAGTCTAACTGGAGCAGATCACTTCTTTGATCAGTGCAGGGTTTTGCATTACCTGACCCATTAGCATTTGAAGTTTATCTTGTGGTAAACCAAGTTGGCTGATCGTCGCCATTGCTGCAAGAGGATTCTCTGTCAACGCTTGGAACAACTCGTTGATTTTCTCATCGCTAATATTGTTCTCTTTCAACATTGCTAAAATCGGGTTCATTTTTTTACCTTTGAAACACTAAAATTAAGTAGAAGCACAGCATACCATCTAGCAGTGTTTGATTGTACTCACTCGTACGCTTTGATCTTACCCGTTTTTAGTCCATCGTCTGGTGAACAAGTGACAAACCAGACAAAACCTTAGCAGTATTTTATTTAGCAAACCTTCTTTCATCGCCTCATTATTCACCTGAGCCAAATAATTAATTTACAATTAGCACCATTATAAGATAGACATTGAATAGATATACTTTATTCAAGCAAAAGGATAGCAAACAGACTTATACAACGGATTCTGTGATTGATATCAACGAATTAAACTTAAAGAACAAGAGTGCTTATATGACAACGTCAAAAATTCAAAACTCGATCAAAACTATGGCAATAGCAGGTTCATTGTTAGCAGGTAATGCAGTTCAAGCGAATGAACTTACACCTCAAATATTTGTTAGTGCGGATCAATCAGCTCAAACATTAGAAATTAAGCAAGCAGCAATGAACTACGCTAAGTTTTGGGATACTGGTGAAGAAATGTATGCGCGTGAAGCTTTGCTTGAAAACTTTCAAGACATGACGCCGCCAGAAGGCAGAAAAGAAGGCATTGAAGGTGTACTAGAAGCTTCTCAAAACTTCCGTAAGGTCGTACCAAACTTACATGTAGAAGTAGAACATTTACTTATTACTGGTGACTTTGCAACGATTCGATACCGTTTCAAAGGCAATTTTAACGGCAAGATGGGCGATACTGTAGGTCAAGGTCAAGTTGTCGATTTCCCAGCAGTCGATATCTACGAAGTGCATGATGGTAAAATTACAAAAAATTGGCACTTAGAAGACTATAATAC
>NZ_JAKJSY010000173.1:0-1310 GCF_050337445.1 Vibrio minamisatsumaniensis
CATTAAATATCTGAACAATATCGTCGAGCAGAGTCACCGTTGGGTGAAGCAGAAAACGCGTCAAGCGCTGGGTTGGAAATCAATGGAAGGAGCCTTGGCAAATTTGCACGGACGAGAAATGTGGACGATGTTGAAACAAGACCAGATAGATGTTGAAGGGCAGACGGCCTTTGAGCGATTCTACGCACTCGCAGTATAATTGTATCTGTAGGGTTGGTCTGCCACGCCTCTAATTCGATTTGCGACAGAACCCCCGAGTGCTTTTCTGGGCCTGCACACTGGTCGGGAATCTGGTTCTACGAGCGAAAAAAACATATCTCCATTCCGCCTGAAGGTTAGTCTATAGCCACGGGATCATAACATTGGTTCAAGCTCGCCTTGTCGAACACCACAATCCATTCGTCATCAACGCTCCAGTCAAAGTTAGTAATATTACAATCTTGAGATGTATTATTATCTGTTACGGTAATGAGGACATCAGCACTCTCTGCTACTTCAGTGACAGAGGATAACGCGCCCTGAGTCAGTCCGCTTTGAACCTGTGTACCGTCAATACTGATGCTGTATGTACTTGCAGTAGAAGAGGTGTCCCTTAAATTCATTACATACAGTGCGACCTTGCCATCAGCCACTTCATCATCGGGCTCATCTAAGATAATCAAGCGAGCTGGATCATCTACGGCATTAGTAAGATCGCCAACCGCAAACACTAACTTATCATCACTAGAAGAGCTAACATTTAGGTCTTGTTCATCCAGTATTGCGTCAGTATTGGCGTCTTTAAGGGCTACTTCTACCTTGTAAGACGGGAGCTCTGCACCTTCATATTGAATAAGTAGACTTTTATTGGTGACTACGCCGTATACAGAACCATCGAACAAGGTAACCTCTTGAGCAAATGGTTCTACACTGTATTCCGCCTCTAAGCTAACCCCAGTGCTAACATAGTTAAATGATTGAAAATCAACATCAAAGTCATTGAGTGAGGACGAATTATCACTATCACTGCCCCCACAAGCTGCTAACAAGACAGACGATGCGACTACCGCCAATTTAAATACCGCCTTCATACTTTTTCCTTGTCTAAAGCAAATCGCTTCTTTGTATAATTATACACGGTTCTGTCGCAAACTTTGAGTCATTAAGTTAAGATTTGCTTCATTTCTATTCATGAGACTGATTCTTAATGTTTAAAGGCTGCCACTTCCCCTCTGAAGTTATTCTCGAAACCGTACGTTATTATCTCGCCTATAAACTCAGTTATCGTGAAATTGAAGAGATACAATTGGAGCGCGGAGTCGTTGTGGATC
>NZ_JAKJSY010000174.1:0-1309 GCF_050337445.1 Vibrio minamisatsumaniensis
TCTCTATGCTATGATGTCGTCAGATAACCAGATATCAATGCGCCCACGATCACGAAGACTTTGGTTGTATTCAGCATAATTGGTTTGCCGATAGGTGTGCTTTTTGAAGTGATGACGTCTGGATTCGTTGTCTTTGTAAGGCATGATTTTTGAACTGGACACGAAGATAGATGGCAAGGATAAAGTAAGGCACGCTCAAATCAAAATTGACGATTTTATGAGCGCGTCAACAAAGCCTCGCGCAGCCATTATAGTTACTGTCATTGAGGTTAAGCTTGGCATGCCATCCATAGATAGAATCACTCATACCATCACTACAACTTTCTTTTTTGAGGTTAAGTGAGTCTTGTTCTGTGTTGCCTTGCAATTGGTAATCACGAGAGCTTGCTGTGGTGCGGCTTGACTCAATATTGAGAAGCTGTGGCTCTTCCCCCATCTTAGTGTATTTAAGCTGATCGTTATTAAAAGTGGCTGACCAGAATGGTTCATTGCCAAATGCACGAGTCGAGCGCAGTGGTTGGTCGCAACGATTCGAGTTCTCGGTCGTTAGAACATTGACTTGATCAACCACGAAACGGGCTGCGAAGTCAGCATTATATCCCGTTTGGCTCGGCACAGTTAGATGGCCGATTAGCTCACCGTATAAGGTTTGATAAGGTCTAGTGACTAGCCCTTGAGCTTCTAGAGCGAGCTCTGGAGATAAGTCTAGCCAGAACTGCTGTTGGCTACCGCAAGGGGTAAACGTTCGGCTTTCATGGCCAACAACCACTTGACCTCGCATGATAAAAGTTTGCGGTTGAATGCTCTGAGGTTTATCTAAAGTTGCGGATGGTCGTTGTGGCTTTTTTGGGGCTTCTGGTGCGGTTACGCAGCCTTGTAAAGCAAATGCGACCAGCCAGATGACTGGGTTTTTTATTACCTGCATGTTATATCTTCCTCAGAGCGAGCGTTAATTGGATTTATTATGGCATATTGGTTATTTAAAACAGAACCCGACACCTTTTCTATTCAGACTGGCTTTGTTTCCGTACTCAACCCACTCTGTCTTTTGATGCCATCAGGCGACTCGGTAGCTCTCGGGCATACCAAGCTGGGTAAATCTATTCAATATTGATGCGCCTAGCATCATTTCCTGTTGTTGATTGTTAAAGTCTCTACTGTGTAATTTGGGGCCTATAATTGTTTTGTAACGGTGCATCGCATTCTCTGAGACATTCCGTTTTCCATACTGCTTTTTCTTTTGCCAGCGTATGGGACCTAAGGCAGAATACGCCACCAAATTGCTCATCCTTTTAGGGTTATGAGCATC
>NZ_JAKJSY010000175.1:0-1307 GCF_050337445.1 Vibrio minamisatsumaniensis
AAAAGACTACCGAGATTTAATCGCAGCTCATAATCTAAAACAAAGCATGAGTAGGAAGGGGAATTGTTGGGATAACGCCTGTGTTGAAAGCTTTTTCCACTCAATGAAAGTAGAAGCCGTCCAATACGAGCCGATAATGACCCGAGAAGAGATGCGCCAAGCGCTTTTTGAATACATTGAAGTTGATTATAATCGAACAAGAAGGCACAGTGCTCTTGGGTATCTAAGCCCAGTTAACTTTGAAAAACAATATGTAGCTTAATGCGGTGTCCAGTCTAACTGGAGCAGATCAATGCTTAAACATAATACCCTTATCAATCAAATTTCCAGGTAAACAATGAAGCAAGTAATTAACACTAATTGAGTCAAATTTATCGACATTTAACTCAAGAGGCTCAAGTACATCCCCGCAGTAAACTTCCGGTTGGAAATGATTTATTGCTTTTGAAGTTGTATCAAGACTATTTTGATTCAAATCTAGCAAAGCGATACGTTTTGTTGATTGAGGTAGATAATTCTTGAGGTAATAACCTGAGCCGACACCAACATCTAAATGGTTAGATGAAACTAACATTGAAAATTGCTCGCTAATAAATCTAGTTGGGCATTTCCAAAAATAGTTATTTGAGACTCCTAAAACCCAGAAATCGTATATTGAGAGTATTTTCTTCGAGTAGACAGCTTGTCCAGCAACTGTGGATTCTTTATTCATTTTTAATTTCATATAGTTATAAATTATTAAACTTCAATTTATACTAAAAAATAAAGATAGCAAATCTTACCAGAGATAAAAAATATAACACCGCATTAAGGGGGGAACAACGCCTCCACCCAACCTAAAGTACTGTACCGTAAACACTAAATTTGAAGTAGATACAACAATACCAAGCGTTGAGAATCGCTCTTAAATTGCTTGTATGGATAATAAGCACTCCAATCGGGTAAAGAGAGACCCAGACTTTAGCTGCAACTAAAGTTCTTCTATCTGATAGTTCGATTGAACGCTGGCTCCTCTATCGAGAGACCGATAAGAACCGGCGACGTTGTCGCCTGAGCGGCCTACGGCCGAAAACAAAGAGACTCATCCTACTAGGTCGTTTTACATGAATCGTTTATCCTATAGGTCATGCATCCGAATAAGCCCATCAAACAACTCTTCAATGCCAACGATAATTGGCTAAACTACCTCAATAAACATCGGAAAACGCTCCGAACCGTCGTCATTGAAAATGTCACCAAGATGCTCGCTTGCAGTACCGCCGCTTTTGGCTCTAAAGAGTATCGATGCTGTCAGGCCAACTGCACTC
>NZ_JAKJSY010000176.1:0-1205 GCF_050337445.1 Vibrio minamisatsumaniensis
CACTATAAGTTTTATTATGATACTTATGAACGTGATCTTTCAAATATAGTAGATGATTTACAGATTAATTATGATTAGGATTGTTGAAAGGTGTTAGTTTTGGTGATTGTGAATTAATACTTTTACCTTTAAGTTTTTTAGATTGTGTATGTAATTGTTGTTTATTATGACCACCACTATTATTACTACTTTTCATTTCTTCAAAAGTATCTTTTAAAGATTTATTTTTATCTAAACAATCACTGATTCTATCAACTGGGTAGTCTTTTCTTGCACATTGTTGAATGATATAAGATTTCAACTTCTCTTTATCTTCAGGAACAACAACCCCACTATCATATAACTTGATTAAATTATCATCTGACAATGTTTTATATGTTGTGATTTCTTTTAGCTCATCAATTTTTAAGCTTGGTTCATTCGTTTGAAAAAAGAATAAATCATCTGGGTTTTCTTTAAAAGCAACTTTCATACATTTCTGAATTAGCTCTTTGCTATCTGAACAAGCATTGGTCCAACCAGTTTGTTTTGCTAGGTCATACGATAATTTAATGTCGTGGTCATTACTTCTTTGACCAAATGAAATTCTATTTTTATCTTCTGAAAGTTTAAGGTTAAAGTTTCTTGGGTATTTTTCTTCATCTTTATGCTCATAATAAATAAAAGTATTACCGTGTTTGTCAATTTTTTGTTTGTAATTATCATTTATACTTTTAATATTTATTTTATTATTATTTGAATTACCACAAGACAAAATTAATAAATCACTTTGACCTGTTATTAATTTGAACAACTCTGGATTGTTCTTTTTTATTTTACCGAACGTAAGCATTGAATTAACTTTACCACCAGATAAAGAAAAATTATCACTGATGAAAGTTATTCCACCATTCCCATTTTTCCTGTGAAGATATTGTATTTCTATACCTAAACCATTCAACTTTTCGATGAATTATTTTGAGCTTTGGTTATTTCTATAAGTATTATTTATTGATTTTTTAAAATCATCAATACTATCAAATGAAGTTTTCAATTTAGTTTCTTTGTCTTTTATTGCTGAGATATCACCGTTTTCTCTATCAATACTCGCTTCCAAATTCTTATATTTATTAGATAAAGATTCTTTTTGTTTATTAGCTGATTTCTTTTCTTTTTTAACTTTTGATTTTAATTCTTGTGATTTTCTATTATTAACTGAAATATTT
>NZ_JAKJSY010000177.1:0-1125 GCF_050337445.1 Vibrio minamisatsumaniensis
GAGATGCGCCAAGCACTTTTTGAATATATCGAAGTTGATTATAATCGAACAAGAAGGCACAGTGCTCTTGGGTATCTAAGCCCAGTTAACTTTGAAAAACAATATGTCGCTTAATGCGGTGTCCAGTCTGACTGGAGCAGATCAAACCGGTGAATGGAGTTGGATATCTCTTTTACAAAGCTATAGAGTTTGAACATAACTCAAAGTTTATTTTCACATGTCGACCATTTATTCGATTTGCGAGTGTAGAGTTTTATCAACTATCACTTTCTGGGTTAACAGAACTAAATACAATAGACTTCTTTAGAAATAGCGCCACTAACATCTCTAAAGATAAACTAAGTGGATATGCAAAAAGAGCATACAATTTAACTAATGGTCATGCATTATGGTTAAGCTTAATTATTGCGCAATCTCATCGTGGAGAACAGGCATTAATAGCCTTTTTAGACAAAATTGCGTCAGGTATTACTATCGATGAGAATGACTCTACAATTTTATCTAAAAATGTTTTGAGCAATATTTGGACCTCTCTACATAATCGTGACCGACTACTTCTAAGAACATTAGCTGAGTCGGTAGTTGCCGAAAGTACCGAAGATTACGCTGAAATTCTAAGACCAGAACTAAACTATAATCAATATCAAAAAGCTCTGAAAGCTCTGAGAAATTTCAACCTGATAGTAGAAAAAAGAGGTAGTAATTATATTGAGCTACACCCGCTTGTAAAAGAGTTTATTAGAAAAAATTACCAAACTTCCGAAAGGAATAAATACATATCTCTTATCGTAACTTATTATGATAAGGCTATATATGTATTGAGAGAAAAATTGAGCTATAAATTAAGCTTTGATGAATTCTCTAATTTTACTAATAAGGCGGAGCTTTCAATTAATGCAGGAGACCACCAGAATGCTATAAATTCATTATGGGAGATTCACAGTTCTATGACCGCAGCAGGCTACAACGAGGAGTTCCTGCGTGTTGGCAAATTACTCTTATCATCGATAACTTGGTCAAAGAGGCGCATTGAAAAACTAGAGAATTTCTATCCATTAATGAGCTATATCATTCGATGTTTAGTCGAGTATGGTGATGATGAGCAAGCCCTATATTATATTACTA
>NZ_JAKJSY010000178.1:0-987 GCF_050337445.1 Vibrio minamisatsumaniensis
CCGTGTACGCTTAGTCACTTAACCATACAACCCGAAAGGGTCTTGTGTATGATACAAATTTGTTTTCACTTTCAAAAAGTGAAGACAAAAAGCAACCAAGGTTTTTGGTTGTCATTAAGAAGGGTTAATTCTTAATAACTGTTTGCCGGACTCAATTTACTTTTTGTTTCCACTTTTTAATAAAAAGTAGAATCAAAAAATGAACAACCATTTCTGATCATTCGAATACAAGACACTTGAATGTGTTTGTTGTGTTTATACCGTTCTTATTAAATAAGAGCAGATAAACATTGAGAACTTTTAAATTTGATTAACTTAATCACAGCTTGAGCTGTTTGATTTCAATTTTTAAAGTGAAAACCAATTAAGTAATCAGTCAGCTTTCCAAATTGTTAAAGAGCAAGAGTTTTTAAAGTATTAAACTTTCAAAACCATTTTTAAATACACTCTGCTTTCTTTTACTAAAAAGTGTGCTTAAAGATGGTGGGCGATACCGGGCTCGAACCAGTGACCCCCTGCTTGTAAGGCAGGTGCTCTCCCAACTGAGCTAATCGCCCATGATAGTTTTGATTCCTTCATGGTGAAAGAATGGTGGAGCTATGCGGGATCGAACCGCAGACCTCCTGCGTGCAAGGCAGGCGCTCTCCCAGCTGAGCTATAGCCCCATATTTTTATTTCCTTGGGAGGAAATGGTGGGCGATACCGGGCTCGAACCAGTGACCCCCTGCTTGTAAGGCAGGTGCTCTCCCAACTGAGCTAATCGCCCCAAATTTTATTTCCTTGGGAGGAAATGGTGGGTCGTGCAGGATTCGAACCTGCGACCAATTGATTAAAAGTCAACTGCTCTACCAACTGAGCTAACGACCCAATGGTATCCCGTAGGGGAGTCGAACCCCTGTTACCGCCGTGAAAGGGCGGTGTCCTAGGCCTCTAGACGAACGGGACACTGCTAATTTATCTCCACTTTAAAAGCAGAAACAAACTTCG
>NZ_JAKJSY010000179.1:0-955 GCF_050337445.1 Vibrio minamisatsumaniensis
AGCTTGCTCTGCCAATAATCGTTTGAGTTTGGCATTTTCAGTGGCGAGCTCCCTTTCTCTATCGCTGATTTTCGCATCTTTTTTGACGGCTTTACGCCACCCATAAATTTGAGATTCATATAGCGAAAGCTGTCGTGCGGCAGCAGAGACACCGACTTTCTCTGCTAACTTAAGCGCTTCGGCTTTAAATTCAGGAGCATGTTTGATTCGTGTTTTCTTAGTTGTCATTGTTCACCTCGTTAGTGATTGTACTCACTTAACTCGGTGTCCAAAACTTCTGGTGCGGATCAAACCATTTTAGAGCAGATTCAGCCGCGCGTTGGTAGTCAGGCTTGAATTTTTTGTTAGGTGTTACTATTTCGTATTCATTAACTTGGCAAAGAACCACTAATTTAACGCATTACGATAAACGAAACCCAAATCTTTTACTTAATTTGGCAGCCAAATGTGATGAGCTTAAAACAAGTATTCTGCTGATTTGATTGATAAAATCAAAGCACCTTTGCACCAGTGAAACATTCAGCCAACCTACGCCATTTTCCAATGAAGCAACCCACGAACATTGGCATGAGAAAAAGCGAAAGAAACGTGATGATTGGGACAGACCAAGCTGACTTGCTGACATCTGTAAACGGATGGCTAGAGAAATCCCCGAATCTTCTTCCCAAAAATTATGCTTTTCTCTTCGTAAACCTAACGAATGACATGGATTCCCCCCTTCCGAGGATCTGCCACACTTATGTGGTACTTAATTGCACCGAAGGCACCATGTCTGATTTTTCTTATTTCTGCGGTATCGACCTAGCTAAAAACCACTTCAGTCTTCATGCCGTAGACAAAAATGGTAAGGTCATACTTCATAAGTCGGTAACTCGCTCTAAACTACTGACTACAATAGCAAATATGCCACTCATGCGTATAGGCGTTGAAGCGTGTGGTGGTGCACATTATTGGG
>NZ_JAKJSY010000028.1:0-51217 GCF_050337445.1 Vibrio minamisatsumaniensis
ATTCAATTCATTATTCTCAACTGAAAATAAATAATTACTCTTAGCGATAAAAGTAATTCAAATATATAAGAGAGAGACGATCATGAGTAAGTTCTATGTTGGTTCTGAAATAGGTCAATTACGCCGCGTTCTAGTTCACCGCCCGAGACGTGCACTGACTCACCTAACACCCTCTAACTGTCACGATTTGCTATTTGATGACGTACTGGCTGTTGAGCGTGCAGGTCAAGAGCATGACGTATTTACTCAAACGTTACGTGATCAAGGTGTCGAAGTTCTTCTTCTTACTGACCTGCTCGCTGATACACTAGCAGTGCCAGAAGCGAAAGATTGGCTATTAAACTGCCAGGTATCTGATTACCGTTTGGGTAAAACCTTCGCCAATGATGTGCGCTGCTACCTAGGCGATCTGCCAAATTTGGAATTAGCCAAAATTCTAACCGGTGGCCTGTCTTACGCTGAAATGCCAATGACGTCTTCTTCGATGATGCAAGGCATGCACGCACCAACAGACTTCATTATCGAACCTCTACCAAATCACCTATTTACACGCGACACCTCTTGCTGGGTATACGGTGGTGTCTCTATCAACCCGATGGCGAAACCTGCTCGTCAACGTGAAACAAACCATGTTCGCGCAATTTACCGCTGGCACCCAACATTCGCCGGCCAAGACTTCATCAAATACTTTGGCGATGACGAAAACATCCACTACGACAACTCAACCATCGAAGGCGGTGACGTATTGGTTATCGGTCGCGGCACAGTACTTATCGGTATGTCTGAACGTACCACCGCACAAGGTGTTGAGCACTTAGCATCAGGCCTATTCAAACATGGCCAGGCGAAGCAGATCATTGCGATGGAGCTTCCGAAACACCGTTCTTGCATGCACCTAGATACCGTAATGACGCACATGAACGAAGACACCTTCTCTGTCTACCCAGAAGTGGTACGTAAAGATGTGAAGTGCTGGAGCCTAACTGGCGATGAGTCGGGCGCAGTTAACGTCAAAGAAGAAGGCTACTTCGTAACGGCTATCGAGAAAGCACTTGGCGTAGACAAGCTAAACCTTATCACAACCGGTGGTGACAACTTCCACGCAGAACGTGAGCAGTGGAATGACGCGAACAATGTTCTTACAGTGAAACCAGGCGTAGTTATCGGCTACGAAGGCAACACTTACACCAACGAGAAATACGACAAAGCAGGCATCACCGTTCTTCCTATTCCAGGAGATGAACTGGGCCGCGGTCGCGGTGGCGCACGCTGCATGAGCTGCCCAATTGAGCGTGATGGTATCTAATCACTAAGACGAAACGGTCAAGTTGAACGATCTTAAATCGTTTCAACTTGACCAAAATGAGAGAACACAATTATGACTAAGCAAACAGTTGTTGTTGCACTCGGCGGTAATGCCCTACTTCGTCGCGGTGAACCGTTAGAAGCTGATGTTCAACGCCGTAATATTGAAACCGCTGTTAAAACCATCTCTGAAATCGCGAAAGTGTACAACGTGGTTCTAGTACACGGTAATGGCCCGCAGGTTGGCCTACTTGCTCTGCAAGGTTTGGAATACAAAAAAGTAAACCCGTATCCGCTAGATGTCTTGGGCAGTGAAACACAAGGCATGATCGGCTATATGCTGATGCAAGAGTTCAAGAATTACCTGCCTGACCGCAACATCTCGTGCATGTTGACGCAAATGACCGTTGATCCAAACGATCCTGCATTCGCTGATCCAACCAAGCCGATTGGCCCGATCTACGAAGAAGCGGAAGCGCGTGAATTAGCTGAGAAATTCCACTGGATCGTAAAACCCGACGGCCAACACTTCCGTCGCGTGGTACCAAGCCCACGTCCTACTGGCATTGTTGAGCACGAAGCGATCACCCAACTTATCGATGCGGGCCATCTCGTGATTTGTACTGGCGGTGGTGGCATCCCAGTGAAGAAAGAAAACGGCAAATTAGTCGGTGTCGAAGCGGTTATCGATAAAGACATGTCTGCGGCTTTCTTGGCAAAACAACTGGATGCGGATGCGCTGCTTATCTTGACTGATGCGGACGCGGTTTACCTTGATTGGGGCAAACCAACTCAACACGCACTGCGTAGCACCACACCAAGTGAACTGGCGCAATTCGAATTTGATGCCGGCTCCATGGGGCCAAAAATTGAAGCATCGTGCGAATTCATTCAGCAAGGCGGCAAGGTGGTCGGTATCGGCGCACTCGAAGATGGTTTGCAAATCCTGCAAGGCCTAGCGGGTACCAATATCACTAAAGATTAATGTGCTAACAAGTTTCTATAACCTTGTAAAAAAATAGAACCAATCGAACTAAATAAATTTAACTTAAAAATTGAATCGCGCTTTCTTGACTTTTCTTTCCCTGTAACAAGAAAGCGCCTAAATCTAAGAAGGAATACATCATGGCTTTTAACCTACGCAATCGTAACTTCCTAAAATTACTAGATTTCACTCCACGCGAAATTCAACACTTGTTGGATCTTTCAATGGAACTCAAAAAAGCGAAGTACAACGGTTACGAACAGCCAACACTGACTGGCAAGAACATTGCGCTTATCTTTGAGAAAACATCAACTCGTACTCGCTGCGCATTTGAAGTAGCGGCATTCGACCAAGGCGCTCGCGTTTCTTACTTAGGCCCATCAGGCTCTCAAATTGGCCACAAAGAATCAATGAAAGACACTGCTCGCGTTCTTGGCCGTATGTACGATGGCATTGAATACCGTGGCTTCGGTCAAGAAATCGTTGAAGAGCTAGGCGCTTACGCTGGTGTGCCAGTATGGAATGGCCTGACTGATGAATTCCACCCAACACAAATCCTGGCTGACTTCCTCACTATGACGGAATACGGCCGTGGTAAACAGTTGCATGAAATCAGCTTTGCTTACCTAGGTGATGCTCGCAACAACATGGGTAACTCTCTGATGGTAGGCGCGGCGAAAATGGGCATGGACATTCGCCTTGTTGCTCCAAAACAATTCTGGCCACAAGAAGAGCTATTGGCTCAATGTCGTGAAATCGCAGAACACACGGGCGGCAAAATCACGCTAACAGAAGATGTTCAAGAAGGCGTGCAGGGTTGTGACTTCCTATACACCGACGTTTGGGTATCGATGGGCGAAGCAAAAGAAGCGTGGGCTGAGCGTATCAACCTAATGATGCCTTACCAAGTCAACATGGATATGATCAAGGCAACAGGCAACCCGCATGTGAAATTCATGCACTGCCTACCGGCGTTCCACGGCGAAGATACTACGGTTGGTAAACAGCTTGCTGCTGAATATCCGCAACTAAAAGATGGCGTTGAAGTGACCGATGAAGTGGTTGAATCTGAATACTCAATCGTCTTCGATGAAGCAGAAAACCGCATGCACACTATCAAAGCAGTCATGGTAGCGACATTAGTTAGTTAAGAAATGAAGCACGCACTTGTTCACAAGACATTGACAAGTGAAGTGCCTTAGCAGGGAAATGCGGGTGGCGTTCTTGGGATTTTGACCTTGGATAAAACCCGCATTTTTTTTCACACACCCGAAGATGTTACGACCCGATAAACCCAGAGATTTTTAGTCCTAACAAAGACTTAAACAGCCTCAACAAATAGACGCTATCTCGCATAAAAATCTATTAAATGAATACTTTACAGAAAGTATTGCATGGTATTTTTATCTCAGTATAATCCTCCGCAATTTGTCTTAAGAGAGCAAAAAATGAACCGCAATTCTGTCGCACATAATTGTCAAACGACACGTCAAAGAGTGGCGTTGGTATCATTTTTATTTTGCTCTATTGATCGTTTCGAAGCCTCCTATTTTTAGGGGGCTTTTTTTTGTCCGCAATTTGACTGTATGCATAAAAAAGGAAGACCCGTTATGGCGCATTCGTTATTTAACAAGCACATCATCTCCATTCCAGAGCTCTCTCGCGATGAACTGGAGCTTATCGTCGATACTGCAGCAAGACTCAAAGCCGAGCCAAATCCAGAGCTGTTGAAAAATAAGGTGGTGGCAAGCTGCTTCTTTGAGCCTTCAACTCGAACTCGCCTTTCATTTGAAACCGCTGTTCAACGCCTAGGCGGTACCGTCATCGGTTTTGATAATGGCGGTAACACGTCATTGGCGAAAAAAGGCGAAACCCTGGCCGATTCGGTGCAGGTTATCTCTTCTTACGTCGATGCCTTTGTGATGCGTCACCCACAAGAAGGCGCTGCACGCTTAGCCTCTGAATTTTCTAACGGTGTTCCGGTTGTCAATGGCGGCGATGGTGCAAACCAGCACCCGACTCAAACCTTGTTGGATCTGTTCTCGATTTACGAAACGCAAGGCACACTCGACAACCTCAATGTGGCATTCGTTGGTGACCTAAAATATGGCCGCACCGTGCACTCGTTGACACAAGCACTGTCAAAATTCAACAACGTACGTTTTTTCTTTATCGCACCAGAAGTGTTAGCCATGCCGGATTACATCTGTGAAGAACTGGAAGAGATGGGCATCCAATACAGCATGCACAGCAGCATTGAAGATGTGGTGCCAGAGCTGGATGTTCTGTACATGACACGCGTACAGAAAGAGCGCTTTGATGCGTCAGAATACGCTCATATGAAATCCGCTTACATTCTAACGGCTGATACGCTGAAAGACGCTCGCCAAAACATGAAGGTGCTGCATCCACTACCACGTGTCGATGAAATCACAACCGACGTCGATAAAACACCACACGCTTACTATTTCGAACAAGCTGAAAACGGTGTGTATGCACGTGAAGCTTTACTAGCCCTAGTTCTTAACGACACTTTATAAGCAGGAGAAACAGTCATGGTTAAACAAACTCAGCTACAAGTAGAAGCCATTCGTAACGGCAGTGTCATTGACCACATCCCTGCTCACCTTGGGATCAAGATCCTCAAACTGTTTAAATTACACAAAACCGAGCAACGCATCACGATAGGGCTAAATTTGCCTTCATCCGCACTGGGCCATAAAGATCTGATCAAGATTGAGAATATCTTTCTGACTAAGGAACAAGCCAATCAATTGGCTCTGTATGCTCCGCAAGCGACCGTGAATCAAATTGAAGAGTACAAAGTCGTCAATAAGCTAACCCTGGTGCTGCCAGATCAAATCAACAGTGTGTTCGCTTGCCCAAATAGCAACTGTATTTCACACGGTGAGCCTGTCGAAAGTCACTTTAAAGTGCAGCTAAAACAGGAAAATGTGCAGCTAAAATGCCATTACTGTGAAAAAGTATTCTCTCGCGAGATCATGAGTGAAATTCGCTAACCCTTAGCACTATTATCACGCACACCACAGCCCCCTAATATCAATGGATATTTATGCCAAGCTCCTCGGAATAAATATCCATTCCACCGAAGAGTAAAAATCCAACTTAAACCGAATCAAATAGAATTTTATTTGGTGATCGCCCTCAAAAAGATAACTATCCTTTAGTGGTAGACTGCATATGCAGGAGATAACACATCATACATACCTTCTGCCATTTACTTTGGAATTCATCTTTAGAATCGCACTCTATGGCTTTAAGAGTGTGCTTAACACTATGGATGAGCAATATCCACACCGTAACTTTAAGGGGTTGTTCATGAACCAAATCACTGAGCACGGTTGTTTGTATTCAGCGGAAGATAAAACACTGACGGCTGCGTGTAAGCGCTTACTGCAACAACAAAGCTTCTCGACCCAAAATCAACTTCGAGAGAAGCTCGTCGACATTGGCTATAATGGTATAAGCCAATCGACCGTCTCGCGCATTTTGTCACAGTTAGGTGTCGTAAAAATTCAAAACGCCTGTGGGAAAAAGGTGTACTGTATCACCGTGGAAAGCGCACCGGTCCGTGTTGATGCGTCAATCTCATCGCAAATCGAACTGATTACTCACAATCAAGCCATGGTGATCGTAAAGACAAATCCAGGTTGCGCGCAACTGGTGGCAAGGTTAGTTGATATCGATCCGCATACCGAAATAATCGGAACGGTTGGTGGTAACGATACGGTATTAATTATTCCGAAAGACACGAGTAATATTGAAGCTTGCGAACAAGTCGTAAGGGCACGCTTGGGCGTTGCCTAAACGTTGTATTGACAAGGACTAATGGCGCATGTCGGACTCCAAGTCCTGTCTCGAATCCCCAAGAAAATAACCCCGTCACCTTAGAGGGTTGTTCGTCGATGAAACTAATCGCAAACTATTACGGTCTGATGAGTTAAGATATCTCTAACCCCACTTTTATGACTGATAGTATGCGACGACTTGCCACATTACTTTTTGTTTGTGTTTCCCTATTCACTCAACCAGTCTTGGCTGCTTTTGGGAACAATAACGCCCAGCCAAGCTTTGGCGCCAATAACAATGGCTTTGTCCCTGTCGACCAAGCTTTTCCTTTCAATTACTACCAAAAAGATGGCAAGGTCCTTCTCGACTGGCAAGTAAAGGAGGGCTACTACCTCTACCAACACAGCCTCTCTTTTAGTGGCAAAAACCTCGCGATCGGCCCTGTTGAAATGGAAGATGGCCAACCACACCAAGATGAATTCTTTGGTGAGGTGAACATCTACACTCAACCATTATTCGTACAAGTTCCATTACAGAATTACCAAGATGGCTCTCAGCTGATCGTTCAATATCAAGGTTGTGCAGATGCGGGGTTCTGTTATCCACCAGAAACCCGCATCATTGATATTCAGCCATTTACAGCAACGGGTTCTCCTAGTTCGCAAGGTAGTGACTCACAAGCTTCATTTTCTGCTAGCCACGAGACCGATGTTTCTACGCAACCAACGTCTCCAAAAGCAGACGTTGTAAGTAACACGACTCAACCGCCAAGCGCCCCTGTTTCAAAGGAAGTAAGCTTAGCCGATAAGCTCGGTGACAGTTGGTGGACCCCTCTCTTATTCTTAGCGCTCGGTGTTGGTTTAGCCTTTACGCCGTGTGTACTGCCTATGTATCCGATTCTGACGGGTATCGTTTTAGGTGGTGGCAAGCTCAGCCAAGGTCGTGCGCTGATGCTGTCCTTTATTTATGTGCAAGGCATGGCGTTAACCTACACCTTATTAGGTTTAGTCGTTGCTTCAGCAGGCATGCAGTTTCAAGCTGCCATGCAGCACCCATATGTGTTAATCACACTGAGTGTTCTGTTCGTGGCGTTAGCCATGTCGATGTTTGGCGTTTATAACCTGCAACTGCCGAGCAGCATCCAAACTTGGCTTAACAATCAAAGCAACAAGCAGCAAGGTGGTAATACCTTGGGCGTATTCGCAATGGGCGCGATCTCTGGCTTAGTCTGCTCGCCTTGCACCACGGCACCATTGTCAGGCGCGCTGCTGTATGTGGCTCAAAGTGGCGACCTATTGACTGGAGCGATTGCTCTGTATGCCTTAGCGATAGGTATGGGTATCCCGCTGATCTTGGTTGCCGTCTTTGGGAATAAGCTACTGCCGAAAGCGGGAAGCTGGATGGAGAAAGTGAAGGTCGTATTTGGTTTTGTCTTGCTTGCGGCACCGATCTTCTTACTAGAACGCATCATTCCTGAATTATGGGCGACGGTGCTTTGGTCTGGCCTTGGCTTCATCGCATTTGGTTGGCTTTACCACACTAAAAATGCACTGCCCTTCGGTGGCTGGAAACAGAGTTTCGTTGGTATCATCGCGATGCTCGGCCTATTCGCATCAGCTCAACCGGCATTGAATTACTGGTTCGCAGAAAAGAACATCGTGGCACAGCAACAGGTACAGTTTTCTCGTATTCACACCGTTGAAGAATTAGAGATGCAACTAAGCGAAGCAAGAAAACTGGGGAAACCGGTGATGCTCGATTTCTACGCGGATTGGTGTGTGGCGTGTAAAGAGTTTGAGAAGTACACCTTCCATCAAGCGGATGTTGAGAACAAGCTTTCTGACTTTGTACTACTTCAGGCCGATGTCACCAAGAATACACCTCAAGACATTCAGCTACTGAAGCAGCTACAGGTACTCGGTTTGCCAACGATAGAGTTTTGGGATAGCGAAGGCACCCCTATTCCCAGCGCTCGAGTGACGGGGTTTATGCCTGCTGATGAGTTCTTAAAACACCTGCAACACCACCAGCTATAACGTCGTAATTCGTCCGAATATAAGCATTGACGAAAGCCACACCGCTGCTCAGTAACGAGATAGCTGTGTGGCTTTTTTGCGATTAAGAGTAACCGCGTCTTATTCTGAGGATAAAACTCGATATGGTTCAGACTTTTAATGGATAAATATTGTCCACCCACTCAATCAAGATGATAATAAATATCAACTAAATTGTTAAAAGTATGAATGTCATGGACTCGACCTATACCATCATTATTGCTGATGACCACCCACTCTTTCGCAACGCCCTGTTTCAGTCAGTTCATATGGCGATCAGTGGCGCGAACCTGCTTGAGGCTGATTCTCTTGATGGCCTATTGGCGCTATTAAAAAAAGAAGATGAACCAGACCTACTGCTTCTTGATCTGAAAATGCCGGGCGCAAATGGGATGTCAGGCTTGATTCAACTGCGTGCTGAATACCCAGAGTTACCGATTGTGGTGATTTCTGCCAGCGAAGATTCCAGCGTTGTCAGCCAAGTTAAAAGTCATGGTGCTTTTGGCTTCATTCCTAAATCAAGCGATATGTGTGAGTTAGTGAACGCACTCAATCAAGTGCTGAATGGCGACCCGTTCTTCCCTGAAGGGCTGATCACCAATAATGCAGCGTGTAGCGACCTTGCGGAAAAGATTTCCACATTGACGCCTCAGCAGTACAAGGTATTAGGGATGCTTTCTGACGGTTTGCTGAATAAGCAAATCGCGTATGAATTGAATGTTTCAGAGGCAACGATCAAAGCGCATATGACGGCCATCTTCCGTAAACTGAATGTCAAAAACCGAACTCAAGCGGTTATCTTGCTGCAACAGATGGAAACCCAAGGTTAGCCACTCAAGATAAAAGCAATTAAAATTCATGAAAAGTAGCGAAATACCAATAAAGTGGCGCCATTAACGTTAAATTAGCATGAACCTCTCACACAAAAATGACTTAAAGAGAATAATAAACACTATAATGGATTCGGTGGCTATCTAGACACCTTTTGTCCCTCTGTCACTAACTCTGGGAGATTTTCCTTGCTTACTAGCCTTATTGTTACTCAATTTGTTGTTTTATGGGCCGTTATCGACCCAATCGGTTCTGTTCCCGTCTACTTATCTCAAACTCAACGCCTCACTCCAAAACAAAGACGCATTGTTGCACTCAAAGCTGTCGCTATCGCAACAGGGGTTCTCTTGTTTTTCTTGATTGCTGGTCAACTGTTACTAGAAGCAATGCAAATCCCACTTCCAGCCTTTCAGGCGGCGGGGGGATTGGTCCTGTTATTGTTCGCATTGACGATGATTTTTGGTGAAAGCAAACCAGAGCAAGAACAAAAAATATCAGAAGAAATCTGTCATTCTGAGTTGGCGGATTTAGCCGTCTACCCTTTAGCGATACCATCGATTGCATCTCCAGGGGCGATGATGGCCATTGTGATGCTTACCGACAACAACCGCTACTCTCTGATCGACCAGAGCATCACGGCCGGTGTCATGGTCGCTGTTTTAGTCATTACCCTATTGCTTTTATTTGGTGCCACTAAGATCCAGAAAGTGATTGGTAATGTAGGCGCTGCGATCATAAGTCGAGTGATGGGGCTGATCCTTGCTGCCGTCGCGGTCAATAACCTCCTAATGGGCATTAAAAACTTTTATCTTTAGTCCTTCATCCTAGCAATTGGAAGCGCCCAAGACGGTCATGCGCCTTTAGAGCTTCCAATTGCTCCAGTGCATCAAGCCGTCAATAGTACCAATTTAGACTCTTTTCTATTCGCCTCACTGCAAATCCATCCGAAACTTAGACTTTTGGCTAATTTAACAAGATTGCAACATCACACTTTTGTGCAGTTCTGTCTCCTATGTCCCATATTTCAGTCAATGAGTGCTAATACACTCCCTACTAAAGTTGCACAGATCCCTTGACTTATTCTTGCTACATTCTAAATCGTAACATTACGTTAACACGGTAATATTCGACAGAAACGATTTCTACGAAAACGGAATAAAGGAGAAGGCAATGGCGTTCGAATCGACAGAACATGCTCAAGCCTACTGGAAGGAAAACTTGGGAATTATGGGAACACTGCTCGCGGTTTGGTTTGCAGTGTCTTACGGCGCTGGCATCTTATTTGTGGATGCCCTCAATGCCGTTCAATTTGGCGGGTTCAAGCTCGGCTTTTGGTTCGCTCAACAAGGTTCGATATACACCTTCGTG
Source organism: Vibrio minamisatsumaniensis (assembly GCF_050337445.1). Lineage (NCBI taxonomy): Bacteria > Pseudomonadati > Pseudomonadota > Gammaproteobacteria > Vibrionales > Vibrionaceae > Vibrio > Vibrio minamisatsumaniensis. The sequence continues at coordinate 10,354 of NZ_JAKJSY010000028.1, forward strand.
GCGCTGATATTTATATACGTTGTTCGCATGAATGCGCTCGACAAAAAATACAACGTACAGGAAGACTAGAGGCTAGAACATGGATATTCAAACTTGGACGTTTATTCTCGTCGGTATTACTTTCGCGGTATATATCGGCATCGCAATCTGGGCTCGTGCAGGGTCAACCAGTGAGTTCTACGTTGCTGGCGGCGGCGTACACCCAGTAGCAAACGGCATGGCGACCGCCGCTGACTGGATGTCAGCAGCATCATTCATTTCAATGGCAGGTATCATCTCATTCGTAGGTTACGACGGTGCGGTTTACCTAATGGGTTGGACCGGTGGTTATGTACTGCTTGCGCTATGTTTGGCCCCTTACTTACGTAAGTTCGGTCAGTTTACGGTTCCTGATTTTATCGGTGAGCGTTACTACTCGAAAACAGCACGCATGGTCGCGGTCTTCTGTGCGATCTTTATATCGTTCACATACGTGGCCGGCCAGATGCGTGGTGTGGGTGTTGTATTCTCCCGCTTCCTAGAAGTCGATATTAATCTGGGCATCATCATTGGTATGGGTATTGTGTTCTTCTACGCTGTACTGGGTGGTATGAAAGGCATCACTTACACGCAGGTAGCGCAATTCTGTGTCCTCATTTTCGCCTTTCTGGTTCCTGCAATCTTTACCTCAATCATGATGACAGGTAACCCGCTTCCACAAGTTGGTATGGGTTCAACGCTGTCAGGCACGGATGTTTACTTACTTGATAAACTGGATGAACTCACCGAAGAACTCGGATTTACCGCCTATACCGAAGGTAACAAGAGTATGGTAGATGTCTTCTTCATCTGTGCCGCTCTCATGGTCGGTACTGCGGGTCTTCCACACGTAATCATTCGTTTCTTCACGGTACCAAAAGTACGTGATGCTCGTATCTCTGCGGGTTGGGCTCTACTGTTCATCTCCTTGCTATACACCACCGCACCCGGCGTTGCAGCATTCGCTCGTGTCAACATGATCGAAACAATCAACGGCCCTGACATGCAAGGTGTCACAGCAGCAGATGCACCAAGCTGGTATAAAAACTGGGAAAGCACTGGCCTAGTCGGTTGGGAAGATAAGAACGGCGATGGCAAAATGTTCTACTCGGGCGATGAACGCAATGAGATGAAGATTAACCGTGACATCATCGTACTGGCATCTCCAGAGCTAGCGAAACTACCAAACTGGGTGGTCGCACTACTGGCTGCAGGTGGCCTAGCAGCTGCACTATCAACAGCCGCAGGTCTACTATTGGTCATCTCAACATCTATCTCTCATGACTTGTTGAAGAAAGGCTTCAGACCCAACATGACCGACAAGCAGGAGCTGTTAGCCGCTCGTCTAGCAGCCATCATCGCGATTGTCGGTGCCGGTTACTTAGGTATTAACCCACCAGGCTTTGTAGCACAGGTTGTCGCGTTTGCCTTCGGCTTAGCCGCCGCATCCTTCTTCCCTGCGATTATCCTAGGTATCTTCTACAAGAAGATGAACAAGGAAGGCGCAATTGCAGGTATGCTGTCAGGTATAGCCTTCACAGCAAGCTACATCATCTACTTCAAGTTCATAAACCCAGCCGCAAGCACACCTGAAAACTGGTGGTTTGGTATCAGTCCAGAAGGCATCGGTACGCTAGGTATGTGTCTAAACTTCGTCGTATCGATTGTGGTAAACAAAGTAACCGCTGAAGTACCACAAGATGTACAAGATATGGTTGAGAATATCCGTTACCCGAAAGGTGCAGGTGAAGCTCACGACCACTAAGCACGACCACTAAACAAAGATGTTTAGCAAATAATGAATCAGTACTGACATTATAGGGATTAGGTACTGACTCCAGAAAGCCGATGCATGATTCATGTGTCGGCTTTTTTATGAGGATCTTTTCATGCCCCCGCAACCGTCGAACACGCCTTATTTAAAGGCTAGCCGAGATCTTATCGATCCCACATGATCTTTATCTACATCACTCGATTTAAGACTGCCCTTAGTTTGAGTGGCTTCACAGGCTTAGCGATAAAGCTAAAGCCATTGGCCTTTATCACGGCCAACATCTCATCGGTTCTATCCGCGCTAATAATAACGCCTTCGAAAGCACCGCCAAGACGTAAACGACACTGTTGTAAAACTTCCAGCCCGGTTCTACCATTATCCAAACGATAATCCGAGAAAATGACATCTGGCTGCCACCCCTCATCTAAACACTTCAAACTTTCAACCAGATCAACCGCCGTCTTAACCTCACAGCCCCAACGACCAATCAAGTTTTCCATGCCGACTAAAATCTCTCGCTCATTGTCGACGCACAATATCTTCAGGTGTTCGATGTCACTGGTCGCCATTGGCATCGAAGCTTGCACAACCGGAGCCACTTTTTCCGCTCGAGCTAAGGTAATGGAAAAGACACTGCCTTGACCGGGCCATGAACGCATCGATATTTGATGACCCAGTACATGGGCGATACCTTTAGAGATGGCTAACCCTAAACCTAGACCTTGATCAGCACGTACTTGACTGCCTCGCGTAAACTCTTCAAAGATCTCTTGCTGTTTATCTTCATCGATGCCGGTTCCGTTATCCCACACATCAATTCGTACCTGTCCGTCGACGCGTCTCGCACCAAGTACCACTTTTCCTTCAGGGTTATAGCGGAAAGCATTGGTCAAAAAGTTCTGAATCACACGCCTTAACAACTTAGGATCTGAATGAATAAACAGTGATGATGGGATCATCTTGAATTGAATCTTTTGTTGTGTAGCAAGAGCGCTGAATTCCGCATTCAAATGAGTGAGAACATCGTGCACCGCAATCGCGTGAACATTGGTTTCTAATTTGCCGGATTCCAATCGAGAAATATCCAACAAGTCACCAATCAGATCTTCAGCGGCACCCAGCGCGCTTTCAATATGAGACGAAAGTTGTTTTACCTCTTGTTCTTTAGCCACCTCTGAAAGCGACGAAGCAAACAGACGAGCAGCATTCAGAGGTTGCATCAAATCGTGACTCACCGCGGCAAGAAAGCGACTCTTCGATTGTGATTCTTGATCCGATATTTGTGTCGCCTTCACCAAACGGTGATTCAACTTTTCCAACTCCTGAGTTCGCTCGTGCACTCTTGATTCTAAGCTCTCGTTGGCCTCTTTTAGTGCTTGCTCTGCTTGTCGGAATACCGTGATGTCGGTAAAGCTCATCACGAAGCCACCACTGGGCATTGGATTACCTTGCACTTCTATGACTCGGCCATCTGGGCGAATGCGGGAAGAGGTATGTCGAGTGCCTTGTTCAAGGTGAGAAATGCGGCGGCGAACATGATCTTCCGGGTCACCCGGGCCACACAAACCTTGCTCCGCATTGTGACGGATAACATCTGAGATGGGGCGGCCAACTTGAATCAAACCGACCGGGAATTCAAACAATTCTAAATAACGTTGGTTCCATGCAACCAAACGCATCCGTTTATCGACCACCGCAATACCTTGACTAATGTGTTCGATCGCACCTTGCAGTAAGCCACGGCTGAAGTCATACAATTCTGAAGCTTCATCAACGATGGTCGCCACTTCTTCAAGTTGCATATTTCTGCCCTGCAAAGCAGAAGTAAGTACTAACTTAGCAGACGAAGCACCAAACACCCCTGCAAGTACACGTTCGGCATGTCGAATCAAACTCGCAGGGGCTTGTTGATTAGGGAGTAGCGGCTGACCATGCTGTTGCCAATAACTGTTTAAGGCACTTTTGGCTCGCTTGCGCCCCACAAAACGCGATGCCAGCATCTCCAGTTCAGCAACAGTGACACGGCTCTGATAGAGGCTCATGTTTTCATTCTCAGGCCATGGTGTACCAACGAATGCTGCTGATTGTAAGCGCTCACTTAAGCTTGGTCTGGTTGTCATCGAAACCACGGCATAACACAAAGTATTGAGCACAATACTCAATACCATGCCCCAATTTGAGCGGCTGATATCCCAACGACTGAATAACTCTGGCGGCGTAATAATCCACAACAATAGGTTAGTTTCACTATCACCCGCCAACATACTGGTTTGGCTCATCAAGGTAATCAACCAAATCAACGAGCCAACCATTAAGCCGACATACACGCCTTTTCGATTGCCCGGGCGCCAATACAAACCTCCGAGTAATGCAGGGGCAAATTGTGCAATGGCCGCGAAAGAAAGGAAGCCGATAGCAGATAAGGAATGAATCGTATCCAATACCTGATAAAAACCCCAGGCACCAAGCAAAAGCAGCAAGATTAACCCACGGCGAATCACCAATAACAAACCCGAAAAATGCTTATGTGTTCTTTGAGTCAGACGCACGCGACGCAACAGTAGTGGCATCACTAAGTCGTTCGACACCATGATGGCTAATGCAATCGTTGAAACAATCACCATACCACTCGCCGCGGATGTACCGCCAAGGAAGGCCAACAAAGCAATATGATTCGCCCCTTCAGCCATTGGCACACTGATAACATAACTGTCTGCTGGCAGGTGAGAGATCAACCCCTGACCAGCCCAAGCGATGGGTAACACAAACAACCCCATCAAGATTAGGTAAATAGGAAACACCCAACGTGCCGTGTGTAAATCTTGTGGGCGTTCGTTCTCAACCACCATGGTATGAAACTGACGTGGTAAACAAACAATCGCCAACATGGTTAACATCGTATGGATGATTAAGGTGGGGATATTGGGCGATTGATAAGTGGAGGTCGCCACATCAAGCAGGTCGATTTTATCGCTGCTCATCGCCAGATACAGGATAAACAAACCGACAATCAAGAATGCTACGAGCTTAACGATGGATTCAAATGCCACCGCCATCATCATGCCACGATGGTGCTCCGTGTTGTCAATGTGTCTTGTACCAAACAGCATCGTAAAAATAGCCAAGGCGCCGACCACAAACCAAGAGACATGAACATCCTGATAACCGAAATCAGCCGCCAGGTTAGGCGCGACGATATCTAACCCCATGGTAATACCACGCAGTTGCAGAGCGATATAAGGAAGAATACCGACCACGGCGATAACCGTCACCGCGACCGCTAAGCCCTGAGACTTTCCGTAACGAGCCGCGATAAAGTCGGCAATTGAAGTGATGTGTTCACGCTTAGCGATCAGAATCAGCCGAGCCAAGATCCGCCACCCCAGTGTAAAGACCAGAATCGGGGCGAGATAAATAGGTAAAAAGGACCAAGGGTTATTGCTCGCCTGCCCGACCGTGCCATAGAAGGTCCAAGAGGTACAATACACCGCAATCGAAAGACTATAGATCCACGGTCGCCAACGTGATAGCCAACGAACTTGTCTGTCTCCATACCAAGCGATCAGAAATAACACGCCCAAGTAGGCTAAAGAGACGGGAATGACTATCCATCCTTGCATTGAAAATCCTTTTTTCATCCATAAAAAAACCTCTCCATAAGGGAGAGGTTTCATTTAACTAAGGATGGGTGATTAACTCAATCGCATCGCTTAAATTCTGTGCTTTAGACTCTAATTATCAGCATTGGCTATGTGATTCTGACGATTCTAAATCGGATTGATTCATCTCAACCACTGAACTTCTCTCATCCAACTTAATAAACAGAGCAAGCGCACCCATTGCAGCCATACCCCAGAAAATGTTCGCTCCCCATCGCTCATACCCCCAGCCACTTAAGGTGGTCATGAGTGCGATAAAGGCCCCGAGAGGGATCGCGTTATACAGAGCTTGTAGTGCCACCATCTTGTTCTGTTCTTGAGATTGAATGTATTGAATCGCGGCAATATGTGCCATAGCAAACGTCACGCCATGCAGAAGCTGAACGAGAACCAAAGCAACAATGGCGGTCGTCGAAGCCGTGATCCCCCAGCGAGCTATCACACCGAGTGCAGCAATGACAAACAGAGTACGCAGTGACCAGCCTGAGAATAATCGCTTACTTAGCGCAAACACCGCCACTTCCGCGACCACGCCTAAACTCCACAAATAACCAATAATCGCTTCAGAGTGCCCGGCTTCTTTCCAATAAATCGCACTGAAGCTGTAATAAGCCGCGTGACTCCCTTGCAACAATGCCACCAAGGCTAAAAATTTCACCACTGACGACTCACGCAGCAGTTCACCTAGTTTTGGTCGCGCCGCTTGTTGCTCAGATTGCGTAACTGGCATCACATTAGGATTTCGCATCGCCAGAACCAATGACAACAACACCCCGGCAAGCGCCGTATACAAAATCATATCAGTGCCAAATTGTGCCACCAAATAACCGACAACCGTTGAACCGGCGATAAAGGCAATCGACCCCCAAAGGCGAGTTCGCCCGTAATCAAGCATCTTCAGACGACTGTAATGGTTCGCCATCGCATCCGAAAGTGGAACGATCGGTCCACAGCATAGGTTAAACAGTACCGTGGCAAGTAACATCAATAAAAAGCTGCCGCCGGTAAAGAAGTAGAACCCAACAAACAGTAACGCAGCAAAACTGAGACAACGTAAGGCAGGCATTAAATGTTCCACTTTATGAATACGTGGCGTAATCACTAAGTTAGCCACACAACGAGTTGCAAAGCCGATACCAATCAATACGCCAATATCACCCGCAGACACGCCTTGGTTTTCAAACCACAGCGCCCAAAATGGCAAATAAACGCCATAGGCAAAAAAGAAACCAAGAAAATACTGAGAGATCCAGCCATAGGGAGAAGGACTAAACATGCATAACCTATAAAGTGTGCGAAAAAAGCAGCACCAATTATGCCTATCTCACATGCGATGAAAAAGGGAATTATTACTGAGATAGTATTTCCGTATTCAATGGATTTGGATATCGCATTTCAATGAATCATTTCACACTCACCGATACCCACACTCGCATTTAGACTAAAGTCGTCTGGAGCTTCTCTGGTATTTTGTCAGACTGATTAAAGACGCCCATTTCTTGTTGTGATGCTTATGCCTGACAAATTTAATATGCAGCACCCACCCTTCAATAGCCTATCCGACGTGGAACAGTTGAAGCTTCGTGCTTCATTAGACGTAGTGTATTACTGCTCTCAGGAAGTGATACTGGAAGCTGATAGGCCAAGCCGACACCTGCACATTTTAATCAAAGGGGCTGTTGAAGAGCGCGCGAGCAGTGACGGTGAGATTTACGCTCACTATGCCAATGAAGATATTTTTGATGTCCGCAGTCAGTTTGAACCTCACACTAAACACCAATATATCGCGCTCGAAGATACATTAAGTTATCTGCTGCCCACCGATATTTTTCTCGAGCTTTACCACGCTAACGGCCAATTCGCCGCCTACTTTGATAGCAACCTATCGACACGTAAAGCACTGATTGAAGCAGCCCAGCAACAGCAAAATCTAGCCGAGTTTATATTGACCAAAGTGGATGACTCTATCTATCACCCACCACTGATACTTGAACCAAACCAACCTATCAACCAAGTCACTCAAACCCTTAAAGAACAAGGCTTGGACTCGGCTCTCATTCATTTAGAACATAATGATCCAAAAACTTTTGGATCATTATGTTCCTTACCATATGGAATCGTCACTCGAACCAATTTATTGCACGCTGTAATGCTCGATGATTTCCCGCTGGATGCACCCGTTGGTGAGATCGCAACGTTTCCAGTGATGCACGTGAACCAAGGCGATTTCCTGTTTAACGCCATGATTACCATGACCAGAAATCGAGTAAAAAGGTTGATGGTTTGTGATGGTAAAAATGCGGTCGGCATGGTGGATATGACACAGATCCTCAGTGCATTCTCCACACACTCCCACGTTCTCACTTTACGTATTGCACGCGCCACCAGCGTTGAAGAATTGGCAATGGCCTCTAACAAACAGCGTCAACTGGTCGAAAGCTTACTCCGTAATGGGATTCGAACACGCTTTATCATGGCGCTGATTTCTGCGGTTAATGAGCAGATCATAGAGAAGGCTTTTGAGTTGATTATCCCGCCAGCACTGCATAATCACTGCTGCCTCATCGTGTTAGGTTCCGAAGGTCGCGGCGAACAAATTCTCAAAACCGATCAAGACAACGCACTAATCATTCAAGATGGTTTGCAGTGGCATCAATGCCAAAGTGCGATGAACGATCTCACTCATACCCTTCAACAATTGGGTTACCCACTGTGCCCGGGCAATGTGATGGTCAACAATCCGAAGTGGGTACACTCAGAACAAGAGTGGAAACAGACCCTCACCCGTTGGGTAAAAAAAGCCACGCCAGACACCGTAATGGATATTGCGATCATGGCAGATGCACACGCAGTGGCGGGTAATAGAGAGTTATTAAAACCAGTCAAACAGCACCTCAGTGATTTAATGCTAGGACAGGAACTGATTTTGGCGGAATTCTGCCGCCCGGCGCTGAACTTCTCGGTTCCCCTCACCCTATTTGGCAACGTCAAACAATCCAAGTCAGGGCTCGATATCAAACAAGGTGGTATTTTCCCTATCGTGCATGGTGTGAGAGCGCTTTGTCTGGAGCATGGTGTCACCGTAAACAATACCTTCAAACGTCTTGAACAGTTGGTCAGCCAAAAAGTACTCGAGCAAAGTACCGCGGATAATCTCAGTGAAGCGCTCAAGCAATTCTTTAAGTGGCGCTTAGCCCAAAGGCTTTCTCAGCAGCACAGCAGCACAGCAGCAACAAGATTAACGTCAAACTGATGGAGCGGGCAGACAGAGATCTGCTTCGTCATAGCCTGCATGTGGTGAAGAAATTCAAGCAATGGCTCGGCTACCACTATCAGATACGGGATTAGGCGATTGAACGATGAATAGGTTAGTTCGCTATTGCTGGTACCACAAGCTCAAAGGCTCTCTTTACCAGCCTCTGTTTACTGCGCCTATTGATCATGAATATGTATCGCTCGATTGTGAAACCACCAGCCTAGACCCCAATCAGGCGGAGTTAGTCACCATCGCCGCAACAAAGATCATCGGTAACCGCATCATAACCAGCCAGCCCTTTGAGGTTCGGCTGCAAGCACCTCAATCGCTCGATTGCAATTCAATCAAAATCCACCGCATTCGCCATCAAGATCTAAAGCACGGCATCGAAGAAAAACAAGCTTTAATCGAACTGCTCGAGTTTATCGGTAACCGCCCTTTAGTCGGCTACCACATCCGCTATGATAAAAAAATTCTCGACCGAGCCTGCTTAAAACAGCTCGGATTTCCACTGCCTAACCGATTGATCGAAGTGAGTCAGCTTTATCAAGATAAACTGGAAAGACAGCTGCCCAACGCCTATTTCGATCTCAGTATCGACGCCATCTGTCGCCAACTCGATTTGCCTATCCCGGTCAATAAACATGATGCATTACAAGACGCTATCTCCGCTGCACTGATTTTCGTTCGCCTGAAACATGGTGACCTGCCCCGTTTCAACTCTTCATATTCTTAATTCAACCACAGCCTCTTCACATAGAGAGCAACCTCTCAAAAATGAACTTAACTCGCTATTTTGTAAGTGAAAAACTGCGTCTCATCCTAAAGTCTAATTGTGAAAATCGCCATCCTAGCCGAGAGTGATAGCACAAAGACAGTCCTGAAATTGACTTAAAAACTGAACACAAAGGAAGTTGCCAGTTCATTAGGAATGTAGGCACAAGGAGAGATGCAATGAGTGAAGCCCACGTTTATCCGGTAAAAGACAATATTCAATCAACCACACACGCGGATAATGACACTTACCTAGCCATGTACCAGCAATCGGTTTCTGACCCTGAAGGCTTTTGGGGGGAACACGGAAAAATCGTGGATTGGATCAAGCCTTTCACACAGGTAAAAAACACCTCTTTCGATCCTGGCCACATTGATATTCGTTGGTTTGAAGACGGCACGCTTAACGTTTCGGCTAACTGTATCGACCGCCACCTTGCAGAGCGCGGTGATGAAATCGCTATCATCTGGGAAGGCGATGACCCGGCTGATGACAAAACTCTAACGTTTAATGAACTGCACAAAGAAGTGTGCCTATTTTCGAATGCTTTAAAAGAGCAAGGCGTACGCAAAGGGGATGTGGTTTGTTTATACATGCCAATGGTGCCAGAAGCGGCAGTAGCCATGCTGGCGTGTACCCGTATCGGGGCGGTTCACACAGTAGTATTTGGTGGTTTCTCACCAGAGGCACTGTCTGGTCGTATTATCGACTCCAATTCTAAAGTCGTTATCACGGCTGATGAAGGCGTGCGTGGCGGCCGTGCGGTTCCACTGAAGAAGAATGTCGATGAAGCACTGACCAACCCTGAAGTGAAAAACATCGAGAAGGTTGTGGTATTCAAACGCACTGGCGGTGATGTGGCTTGGCACGAACACCGTGATGTGTGGTGGCACGATGCAATTGCTAATGTATCTGCAGATTGCCCACCAGAAGAGATGAACGCCGAAGATCCACTATTCATCCTTTATACGTCAGGCTCAACAGGTAAACCGAAAGGCGTTATGCACACCACAGGTGGCTACCTTGTCTATGCAGCGATGACCTTCAAATACGTATTCGATTACCAAGAAGGCGAGACTTTCTGGTGTACAGCCGATGTGGGTTGGATCACCGGCCACACTTACCTGGTTTACGGCCCCCTCGCCAATGGTGCAAAAACCATTTTATTTGAGGGTGTGCCTAATTATCCAAACACCAGCCGCATGAGTGAAGTGGTCGATAAGCACCAAGTTAATATTCTTTATACTGCGCCAACAGCTATTCGTGCACTGATGGCGAAAGGCAATGAAGCCGTTGAAGGTACTTCACGTGACAGCCTAAGAATTATGGGCTCTGTGGGTGAACCCATCAACCCAGAAGCGTGGGAGTGGTACTACAAAACAATTGGTAATGAGCAGTCTCCGATTGTTGATACATGGTGGCAAACAGAAACGGGCGGTATATTAATCTCACCACTGCCGGGGGCAACAGCCCTAAAACCGGGCTCAGCGACTCGTCCATTCTTCGGCGTACAACCCGCGCTGGTTGATAACATGGGTAACATCATTGAGGGTGCAACAGACGGCAACCTCGTAATCCTCGACTCTTGGCCGGGGCAAATGCGTACTGTTCACGGTGATCATGACCGCTTTGAACAGACTTACTTCTCAACCTTTAAAGGCATGTACTTTACCAGTGATGGAGCTCGTCGTGATGAAGACGGCTACTATTGGATTACGGGCCGTGTCGATGACGTACTGAACGTATCGGGTCACCGTATGGGGACCGCTGAGATAGAATCAGCTCTCGTCGCATTCGATAAAATTGCAGAAGCTGCGATTGTCGGTATTCCTCATGATATTAAAGGCCAAGCCATTTATGCATACATCACACTCAATGATGGCGAGTTCCCAACGGCTGAACTTCATAAAGAAGTAAAAGACTGGGTACGCAAAGAGATAGGCCCAATCGCAACACCCGATGTTCTGCATTGGACAGACTCACTGCCAAAAACTCGTTCAGGTAAGATCATGCGTCGTATTTTACGTAAAATTGCCACCGGCGATACCAGTAACCTCGGTGATACATCAACCCTCGCCGACCCAAGCGTGGTTGATAAACTGATTGCCGAAAAAGCAGAACTTGCCTAAATAATAAAGCGCATCGGCGACTTACTGTTTAAACCATTCCGCCTTAAACCGTCACCTCTGTGGCGGTTTTTTTATGGTTGCTCTTGATCTCAAATCTCTTCGATAAAATTAAGGTCATTGCTTTTTTTTGTTAAGTTGATAACAATTGAATTCAACGCTCATAGGAGATTAGACCAGTAAATTGCTGCGATTTGCGCTGAATTAGCTATAATCTGGTTCTAATTTTTAAATTTGGGTTTTTCTCACTGGAAATCAATCCCAAATTTTCAATAAAATGGCAACATTCACGTTCGTAAACACGATAAAGGAAGATAGCCCCATAATGTCTACAAAGTTTCGCATTCTAGTTTTAAATGGCCCAAACCTTAACTTGTTAGGCCTTAGAGAGCCGGCACACTATGGCTCTCAAACACTTGACCAGATTATTAGCTCATTGACCGAGCAAGCGAAAGCACACGATGTTGAGCTGTCTCACTTACAGTCAAATCGTGAGTATGAACTGATTGAAGCTATCCATAGTGCTTATCAAAATGTTGATTTTATTATTATCAACCCAGCGGCCTTTACACATACCAGTGTGGCACTGCGTGATGCATTACTTGGAGTTGCAATCCCATTTATTGAGGTTCATCTATCGAATGTTCATGCGCGTGAACCATTCCGTCACCACTCTTACCTCTCTGATAAAGCAGAAGGGGTGATTTGTGGCTTAGGTGCCCAAGGTTATCAATTTGCTTTGACCGCTGCACTCAGCAAGCTCAACGCAAAGTAAACATAAACAACAAACTATTACTAACCTACTCCGTCATAGAGTAAGTTCAATTAACAGATAAAGAGAAAGAAACAATGGATATTCGCAAAATCAAAAAGCTAATCGAATTGGTTGAAGAGTCTGGTATTTCTGAGCTAGAAATCTCTGAAGGTGAAGAGTCAGTACGAATCAGTCGTAACAGCACAGCACCTGTCGCACCGGTTCAATATGCAGCGGCTCCAGCTCCAGCCGCCGCTCCAGCTCCAGCCGCCGCTCCAGCTCCAGCCGCCGCTCCAGCTCCTGTAGCAGCACCTGCTGTAGCGGAAACACCTGCGGCACCAACAGGCCACCAAGTTCTTTCTCCAATGGTTGGTACTTTCTACGGCGCGCCAAGCCCTGATGCCAAACCATTCGTTAAGGTTGGTCAATCGGTTACTGCCGGCGAAACACTATGTATCGTTGAAGCAATGAAAATGATGAACCAAATCGAAGCTGACAAGTCTGGTGTTGTCACGGCAATTCTACTTGAAGATGGTCAACCAGTAGAATTCGATCAAGCTCTAGTAATTATCGAATAATAGAGAGCACTCATTATGTTAGATAAATTAGTCATCGCGAACCGCGGTGAAATTGCACTGCGTATTTTGCGTGCATGTAAAGAACTGGGCATTAAAACGGTAGCGGTTCACTCAACCGCAGACCGCGACCTTAAGCACGTACTGCTTGCGGATGAAACCATTTGTATCGGTCCAGCTCGTGGTATCGATAGCTACTTGAACATTCCTCGTATCATCAGCGCGGCTGAAGTGACTGGTGCTGTCGCTATTCACCCTGGCTACGGCTTCCTATCTGAAAATGCCGACTTTGCAGAACAGGTAGAGCGCAGTGGCTTTATCTTCGTTGGTCCTAAAGCTGAAACCATTCGCATGATGGGTGACAAAGTGTCAGCTATCACGTCAATGAAGAAAGCGGGCGTACCTTGTGTACCTGGCTCTGACGGCCCTCTTGACGACGACGACGCGAAAAACAAAGCGCACGCTAAACGCATTGGTTTCCCTGTAATCATCAAAGCATCGGGCGGCGGCGGCGGTCGTGGTATGCGTGTTGTTCGTTCTGAAAAAGAGCTAACAGAAGCCATCGCAATGACTCGTGCTGAAGCAAAAGCCTGTTTCAACAACGACATGGTTTACATGGAGAAATTCTTAGAAAACCCTCGTCACATTGAAGTACAAGTGCTTGCAGATGGTCAAGGTAATGCTATCCACCTAGGTGAGCGTGACTGTTCTATGCAGCGTCGTCACCAGAAAGTTGTCGAAGAAGCACCCGCTCCAGGTATCACTGAAGAGATGCGCAAGTACATCGGCGAACGTTGTACTCGTGCGTGTATTGAGATTGGATATCGCGGTGCTGGTACATTTGAATTCCTATACGAGAACGGTGAGTTCTACTTCATCGAAATGAACACTCGTATCCAGGTTGAGCACACGATTACTGAAATGGTAACAGGTATCGACCTAGTGAAAGAGCAGCTGCGTATTGCTGCCGGTCAGCCTCTATCATTCACTCAGGATGATATTAAGCTACGCGGCCACTCAATCGAATGTCGTATCAATGCTGAAGATCCTGTTCGTTTCCTACCTTCACCAGGTAAGATTGAACGTTTCCACGCACCAGGCGGCATGGGCGTACGTTGGGAATCTCACATCTACACGGGTTACACAGTGCCACCACACTACGATTCAATGATTGGTAAGCTGATCACTTACGGTGAGAACCGTGATGTGGCTATTGCTCGTATGAAGAACGCATTGGGTGAGATGATTGTTGAAGGAATCAATGTCAACACTGCACTACAACTCGCGATAATGAACGACGAAAACTTCCAACACGGTGGTGCAAACATCCACTACCTTGAGAAGAAGCTTGGTCTGCAATAGAAGCTAGCCATCGGTAATACGTTCTCTGTAGGACGGTAATAAATGCTCACTTAGGTGGGCATTTTTGTTTTTAAACACTCGTGAAAATCCCCGCCATAATCCCTCTTATAATCCACGGTGTTTTGATGAATTTGCTCATATTTTCTGCTAGACTCCCCATCCAATTTTTCTCATATAGAAGATGCAGCCATGCCTTGGATTCAAATCAAGCTTAATGCGACCAATGAAAATGCCGAACAGATCGGCGACATGTTAATGGAAGAGACAGGTGCTCTTTCCGTAACTTTCCTTGATGCACAAGATACCCCTGTATTTGAGCCTCTGCCGGGTGAAACTCGCCTTTGGGGTGACACTGACATTCTCGCGCTTTACGACGCTGAGACTGATACAGGCGTTGTCCTAGCACAGATTAAAGCCAGCAACATGTTCCCTGCGGACTTTGCTCATAAAGTAGAGCAAATTGAAGACAAGGATTGGGAGCGTGAATGGATGGATAACTTCCACCCAATGAAGTTTGGTGAGCGTCTTTGGATCTGCCCTAGCTGGCGCGATATCCCAGAACCAGACGCTGTAAATGTAATGCTGGATCCCGGTCTTGCATTTGGTACCGGTACTCACCCAACCACCGCATTGTGTCTTGAGTGGCTTGAAGGTCTCGATCTAACAGGCAAAACGGTTATCGACTTCGGTTGTGGTTCTGGCATCCTAGCAATTGCTGCGATCAAACTGGGCGCCGCAAGAGTTATCGGGATCGACATTGATCCTCAAGCTCTGCTGGCCTCAAAAGATAATGCACAGCGCAACGGCGTGGCTGATCAATTAGACGTGTTCTTACCACAAGATCAACCGGAAGGTTTGTTAGCGGACGTCGTCGTTGCCAATATCCTTGCCGGTCCATTACGCGACCTATCAAGCATCATCAAGGGCCTAGTTAAGCCAAATGGTGTGCTCGCCATGTCGGGCGTTTTAGATACCCAAGCGGAAGATGTCGCGACATATTATCGTGATGAGCTTCACATTGATCCAATTATCGAGCAACAAGAGTGGTGTCGAATCTCTGGTCGCAAACAAGGCTAGACAAGACTTTCAGCGCTAATTGATTGAATTTTATGCTAATTACAAAAACAAATTGTAAATGCTCAAATATTAGTCTTTTCACGCAGCGAAAAAATGCGTAAAATGCGCGCCCTTGCTGGTACAGAACTGTGATGACGTTTTGAAAATCGGAAATTATCAACTTAAGAACAATCTAATCGTCGCTCCAATGGCTGGCGTAACGGATAGACCATTCCGTGAGTTGTGTCTTCGCTATGGTGCGGGGATGGCCGTCAGTGAAATGATGTCCTCCAACCCGCAAGTTTGGAAAACGTCAAAGTCTCAGCAGCGTATGGTACATGAAGGCGAATCGGGCATTCGTTCAGTACAAATCGCTGGTGCGGATCCACAGCTTATGGCCGAAGCTGCTCAATTCAATGTTGCTAACGGTGCGCAAATCATCGATATCAATATGGGTTGTCCAGCCAAAAAAGTGAATAAGAAGCTTGCGGGCTCAGCCCTACTACAGCATCCAGAACTCATCGAAGATATTCTGAAAGCGGTGGTAAATGCTGTCGATGTTCCAGTAACGTTGAAAACGCGCACGGGCTGGGATACAGACAATCGAAACTGTGTCCAAATTGCTAAAATAGCCGAACACTGTGGCATACAAGCTCTTGCCCTTCACGGGAGAACTCGCGCTTGTATGTACAAAGGTAAGGCAGAATACAAACACATTAAAGCGGCAAAACAAGCCGTATCTATTCCGGTTATCGCTAACGGTGATATCGATAGCCCGGAAAAAGCGAAGTTTGTGCTGGAGTACACTGGCGCTGACGCTTTAATGATAGGTCGACCTGCCCAAGGACGTCCTTGGATTTTTAATGAAATCCAACACTATTTGGAAAACGGCACCACGATGGATCCGCTCCCGATTTCGGAAGTGAAAGACATCATGCTTGGTCATGTGAACGCTCTCCATGAGTTTTATGGTGAGTTTTTAGGCCCCCGAATTGCCCGCAAGCATGTGGGTTGGTACCTAAAAGAACATGAACAAGCGAGTGAGTTTCGCCGTACCTTCAACGCATTCGAAGCAGGTGATCTGCAGCTTGAAGCGCTCGAAGGTTTTTTTGATAACGTTGCACCATAATTACGAGAAGAGCTAGACCGAATATGTTCGAACAAAATCTGACTTCAGAAGCATTGACAGTAACTACAGTTACATCACAAGACCAAATCACGCAGAAGCCACTACGTGACTCAGTTAAAGCATCATTGAAAAATTACCTTGCTCAATTAAACGGTCAAGAAGTCAGCGAGTTATACGAATTAGTATTAGCTGAAGTTGAACAGCCACTACTAGACACTATCATGCAGTACACTCGCGGCAACCAAACTCGCGCAGCAACCATGATGGGTATTAACCGCGGTACTCTTCGCAAGAAACTTAAAAAATACGGCATGAACTAATCGTTCTTTCGTAATTTTTTGAATTGAAAGCCGAGCTCATTTTTTGAGCTTGGCTTTTTTTTTGCCCGGTCGATAGTGTCGCTGAGAGCAGACTGTACGGGAGATGCCCCTCCTCTTGATACAACACCGGTTAGCGGCAACAGCGCCCTTTGTCGACGTTGGCTGAGTCTAAGGCTGCCAGAATCGAACAATGGCTTGCATCATCGTCTACATGGCCACAACACGCATCATTAATCTTTTTAAGTGCGGTACGAATCTTAGTTAACTCGGAAATCTTCTCATCGATCATCTCTAGTTTTGCTGAGGTAATCGACTTCACTTCGGCGCAACTGTGCTGTGTTGCTTCTAGGCGAATCTCAAGCAATTCTTTAATCTCATCCAAACTTAGCCCCAACGCTTTAGATTTGAGAATAAACGTCACCTGTTTCTGGTTATTTTCATCATATAGACGATAACCCGATTCACTGCGACCAGCTGGCGCGATCAGGTTATTCTTCTCATAAAATCGTAAGGTATCGGCTGTCACGCCACATCTTTTCGCTAATTCACCAATCTGAAACATGTTCTGTCCTATTCTTTCGTCCATTCCACGATTAACCTTGTTGTTACTTTTCAAGCTGAAATGACACTTTTCATAATTAATTTTGAGATGCCAAACGATTGCGCGAGCTTTTTTGTAATAAATTAGTTAGAATCTGCGCCATCAAATTTGGTGTTGGTTATCTTATCGCTTAATCATAAGACGAACCCAAAAGGTCTTTACCAAAACTGACCAATATTTTATCTCTTACTGGTATCTAAGATACTCCACGCTGAGAAGATAGAAACAAGTTCTTTTTTGGCAAATATCTTTATTTTAACCCCATGAATTTGAGGAAATGGAAGCATGAATAACGCTCGTCCAATTCGCCGCGCTCTCATCAGCGTATCAGACAAAACTGGTATCGTTGAATTTGCACAAGCTCTTACTCACCGTGGTGTAGATATCCTATCTACCGGTGGCACTGCTCGCCTGCTTGCTGAAAAAGGCATCTCTGTTACAGAAGTATCTGACTACACTGGTTTCCCAGAAATGATGGATGGCCGTGTTAAGACTCTGCACCCAAAAGTTCATGGTGGTGTTCTAGGCCGTCGTGGTCAAGATGATGACGTGATGGAAACTCACGGTATCAACCCTATCGATATGGTAGTTGTAAACCTATACCCATTCGCAGAAACCGTGGCTAAAGAAGGTTGTACCCTTGCTGACGCGGTTGAGAACATCGACATCGGTGGCCCAACAATGGTTCGCTCTGCAGCGAAAAACCACAAAGACGTGACTATCGTTGTTAACGCACACGACTACGAGCGTGTTGTGGCTGAAATGGACGCGAACGAGCAATCTCTAACGCTAGAGACTCGCTTTGATCTCGCTATCGCAGCATTCGAGCACACCGCTGCTTACGACGGCATGATCGCTAACTACTTCGGCACTATGGTTCCTAGCTACGGTGAGAACAAGGAAGGAGACGAAGAGTCTAAATTCCCTCGCACGTTCAACCAGCAGTTCGAGAAAAAACAAGACATGCGCTACGGTGAGAACAGCCACCAGGCAGCCGCATTCTACGTTGAAGCAAACCCTGAAGAAGCATCTGTTTCTACTGCTCGCCAAATTCAAGGTAAAGCCCTTTCTTACAACAACATCGCTGACACTGACGCTGCACTTGAGTGTGTGAAAGAGTTCGATGAGCCAGCATGTGTGATCGTTAAGCACGCTAACCCATGTGGTGTTGCACTAGGTGAAGACATCCTAGAAGCTTACGACCGCGCATTCAAAACAGACCCAACGTCTGCATTTGGCGGCATCATTGCTTTCAACCGTGAGCTAGACGCGGCAACAGCAACGGCTATCACTGAGCGTCAATTCGTTGAAGTTATCATTGCACCATCAGTTTCTGCTGAAGCAGTAGAAATCGTAGCGGCTAAGAAAAACCTTCGCCTACTTGAATGTGGTGAGTGGACAACGAAGACGACTGGCTTTGACGTGAAACGCGTTAACGGTGGCTTACTCGTTCAAGACCGCGACCAAGGTATGGTGTCTGAAGATGACCTGAAAGTGGTGTCTAAACGTCAACCAACCGCTGAAGAATTGAAAGATGCCCTATTCTGCTGGAAAGTCGCGAAATACGTGAAATCTAACGCGATTGTTTACTCGAAAGGCGATATGACGATTGGGGTGGGTGCTGGCCAAATGAGCCGCGTTTACTCTGCGAAAATCGCTGGCATCAAAGCGGCAGACGAAGGTCTACAGGTTGAAGGTTGTGTGATGGCATCTGACGCGTTCTTCCCATTCCGTGACGGTATCGACGCGGCAGCAGAAGCGGGCATCAAGTGTGTTATCCAACCGGGCGGCTCTATGCGTGATGACGAAGTTATCGCAGCTGCAGATGAACACGGCATGGCGATGATCTTTACGGGCATGCGTCACTTCCGCCACTAATTCTCTTGTCATCATTGGGGCGGTAACTGCGTTGACTACGCTCGCTTACCCTAATCACATAGCGGGCTATGCTCATAGGGATAAGCTCGCTTGTCGCCTTGTTAGCGCTCCCACTGATTTAAAGAGACCTCAAATAGTTGAATGACGTAAGCACCGACTACTTTGAGCAAGACTTATAATTTTGTTTTTTTAAATATTCCAATATTTGAAATACGTAGAGCAAGTCAGAGACTTTAGTTCAAGGAAAACACGCGGAGCTTATGACCATAAGTGAGCATGTTTGACACAGAAATAAAGGCTCTGAAGCAGCTATAAGGATTTTAAAACATGAATGTACTAATTATTGGTGCCGGCGGTCGTGAGCACGCACTAGGTTGGAAAGCAGCACAAAACCCAAACGTTGAAACAGTCTTCATCGCTCCAGGTAACGCAGGCACTGCCCTTGAGCCGAAACTTGAGAACGTAAACATCGGCGTTGAAGACATCGCTGGTTTAGTCGCGTTTGCTCAAGAGAAAAAAATCGAACTGACTATCGTGGGCCCAGAAGCACCATTAGTCATTGGCGTGGTTGACGCATTCCGAGAAGTGGGTCTGCCTATTTTTGGTCCAACTCAAGCGGCAGCACAGCTTGAAGGTTCGAAAGCATTCACTAAAGATTTCCTAGCTCGTCATGACATCCCAACGGGTTACTACGCCAACTTCACTGAGATTGAGCCAGCTCTTGCTTACGTACGTGAGCAAGGCGCTCCAATCGTAGTAAAAGCTGACGGTCTTGCGGCGGGTAAAGGCGTTATCGTTGCGATGACCCTTGAAGAAGCTGAAGACGCAATCAAAGACATGCTAGCGGGCAACGCATTTGGCGAAGCTGGCAGCCGCGTGGTTATCGAAGAGTTCCTTGAAGGCGAAGAAGCAAGCTTCATCGTAATGGTTGACGGTTCTAGCGTTCTTCCTATGGCCACCAGCCAAGATCACAAACGTGTTGGCGACAAAGACACGGGGCCTAATACTGGCGGTATGGGGGCTTACTCTCCAGCTCCAGTTGTGACGCCTGAAATCCACAACCGTATCCTTGAGGAAGTTATCTACCCAACGGTACGTGGTATGGACGCAGAAGGCGCACCTTACACGGGTTTCCTTTACGCAGGCCTAATGATCGATGCTGACGGCACCCCTAAGGTTATCGAATACAACTGCCGCTTCGGCGACCCTGAAACGCAACCTATCATGATGCGTATGGAGTCAGACCTTGTTGAACTTTGCCTAATGGCTATCGACGAGAAACTCGACCAAGCCGAATCAAAGTGGGATCCTCGCGCGTCTATCGGTGTTGTTCTTGCGGCTGGCGGTTACCCGGCTGACTACGCAAAAGGTGACGTTATTTCACTCCCAACAAGCGAAGTTGAAGGCCAAAAGATTTTCCATGCAGGTACGACAAATAACGAAGCTGGCGATGTGGTGACAAACGGCGGTCGTGTACTGTGTGCTACCGCACTGGGTAACACGGTTTCTGAGGCTCAGGAGCGCGCCTACGCGTTAACTAAGCAGGTTAGCTGGAATGGTATGTTCCACCGTAATGACATAGGTTACCGTGCGATTGCGCGCGAGCAAGAGCAGTAATCCACTGCATCACTCGTATAGTTCCGTATAAGCAGTACTGAATAACAAGAAAAGGCGCCTTAATCGGCGCCTTTTTATTGCTTAGTCTTTTGAACTCTACTTTTTGAGCAATGATGGTCTTGTCACACAACCATGGCTACCATCACCTAACATCAATAACTCTTTAACCGTCACGTTACTCCGTGAATTGCTGCCAAGAAATGCGGCATAGCTTTTCACAGGTGCTAAGCTATCGGTCGCGAAACTTGGTAAGGGTTGATTGAACTCAAAGCGAACAAGCTCATCCTCTGAGCAGACATCAAAAGAGTGACCATTCCAGTAACCCTGAATCATTCTTAGCCCCTCATCATTTTGCTCCCTGACGGTTTCTAGAACTGACCGAGCTTCTGCCTGATAGTTTTCAAGCTGCTTTGTTTGAATGGGTAATACCTTACTACCGAGACGATACTGTTGATACACAGCTTCGCCTGACTTATTAAAGCGTACGTGGACATGGTAAGGAACCCGCTCAATCGATGCATTTCGCTGTTCGCCTTCACGAACAAATTCGCGAAGTATACCGTTCGACCAGACATAATCGGTTTTGTACCAACCGTAATCGCCCATAATGACGTAGTCAGCGGAGGTGTGAGGTTGTGTTGATTGGTTAGTAACCCAGTAGAAACTTGTCGCGTCGCCCATAACTTGGCCGCCGGTGTAGGTTTCGAATTGCTCTAAACTTGTGTGAGGGCTTGTTGAAGAACAGCCAATAAGAAATGTAGATAACAGTGAAACGAGAATGAATGCTTTTTTCATAAAAACCTGTACCGAGGTGAAATACGACTACCTCGGTACAG
Source organism: Vibrio minamisatsumaniensis (assembly GCF_050337445.1). Lineage (NCBI taxonomy): Bacteria > Pseudomonadati > Pseudomonadota > Gammaproteobacteria > Vibrionales > Vibrionaceae > Vibrio > Vibrio minamisatsumaniensis. The sequence continues at coordinate 32,090 of NZ_JAKJSY010000028.1, forward strand.
TTTAGATTATTTCACAGAATCTTTCAGTGCTTTACCTGCTACAAATGCAGGAACATTTGCCGCAGCGATTTGGATCTCATCGCCCGTTTTTGGGTTACGACCCGTACGAGCTGCACGGTGGTTTACTTTAAAAGTACCAAAACCAATTAGCTGAACTTGATCGCCATCTTTAAGCGCATCTGTAACACCGCCAAGAGTCGCCTCTAGAGCCGCTTTCGCTTGCGCCTTTGAAAGGTCCGCTTTTTCAGCAATAAAGTCGATTAATTGAGTCTTGTTCATTTAGGTTTCCCTTCTTTGTAATTTTGAATTCAATTCACTCTAAAACATAAATGCCCTATCTGGCAAAGGTTTGTCGTCGATCTTTAGCTCTAATGCCGTAGTTTTAGCCACAATATGAGTAATAACTCACAATTTGTTACTGATTTTCTACAGCGACCCCTTGTTTAAAAGGGCTTGAGAGTGAAATTAATGATGACCTAACGAGTATTTATTCTCTATAATCCACGCTGAATCGCTGCTAAAGCGTACAATTTAATTTAAGGGCAAACATGCTGCTGCTAACTATTTACGTCTCCATTGCTATTGGAGTTTCTTTCATTTGTTCTGTTTTGGAAGCTGTACTTTTGAGTATTAGTCCGAGCTACATTGCTCAACTAAAACAAAATGGGCACCCTGCAGCAAAGTCTTTAGACAAACTGAAAACAGATATTGATCGCCCACTTGCGTCAATTTTAACGCTCAACACCATTGCACATACTATCGGCGCGGCGACAGCAGGTGCACAAGCGGCGGTCGTTTTTGGTAGCCAATGGTTAGGCGTCTTCTCTGCCGTGCTAACACTGGGTATTTTAGTCTTATCTGAAATTGTTCCCAAAACCATTGGTGCAACCTACTGGCGTCAACTGGCTCCAACGTCAGAAAATGTGCTTCGTTGGATGGTATTCTTCCTGACACCGTTTGTATGGTTCTCTGAGCAAATCACGAAGCGCCTAGCTCGCGGTCACCAAGCACCAAAAATGCGAGAAGAGCTATCGGCGATGGCGATTTTGGCAAAAGAGAGTGGTGAGTTTGCAGAAGGCGAATCAAAAATTCTGAGTAACCTACTGGGTATTCAAGATGTCCCTGTGACTCAAGTCATGACACCGCGCCCCGTGGTATTCCGTGTTGATGCAGAAATGAGTGTAAATACCTTCCTAGAGCAACATAAAGATACGCCATTCTCACGTCCACTGGTTTACAGCGATCAGAGCGACAACATTATCGGTTTTGTTCACCGCTTAGAGCTGTTTAGATTGCAGCAAGCAGGTTGTGGTGAGAAAGCGTTAGGTGAAGTCATGCGCCCTATCCATGTACTGCTGAACAACATGGGCTTAGCGAAAGCCTTTGACCAGATGATGGCAAACCGCCTACAACTGTCTTTGGTTGTGGACGAGTACGGCACCATTCAGGGCATCATCACCCTAGAAGATATCTTTGAGCACCTAGTGGGCGAAGAGATTGTCGACGAGGCGGACAAGACGACTGACATGCAAGAACTGGCGTTCCAACGCTGGGAAAAATGGAAAGAAACACACGGTGTTATCGAAAACCGCGATGACGAGGATGAGCAAGAGCAAGACACTCCAACTGACAACCACTCTTCAGACACAAAGTCAGCGGATGACAACAACGAATCCAAAGATAAGGCATCAAAAGACAAAGTGCAGAACGAAGACAAAAAAGACGCTTAATCTCAATGTGATACCGTCAAATGCAACAAAGGCTCCCTAGGGAGCCTTTGTTTTTATTCATGTTTTGGTGCTATTGCGAATTATAACGCAACACCAATGTTACTGACTGGATCTTCACGCAGTTCGTGGCGTAGATCTTTGATCAGCTCTAAGTCACGCTCCGTCGTTTCACGTAGAGGTCGGAAAATCGCCCACTGAACGTCCCACTCTTCGCACACCGCTTCGTTTTCTTTCTGGTTTTCGTTCGTCACTTCATCTGCGCCTTGAGCAAACTCAAGCTCAGCAACCGTCTTCACCGATTGTTGACTGACTTTAATGACCGCTTCAAGCATATGTTCACGGTCAAGCAGACCATGAATGAGCGTCGCCAAACCTTGGCAGGCGTCCATTGCTGGATAAACCCCATAAAAATCAAAATCATCACCGCTAGGGAAGAGCTCTTCTACTTTTTCAAGTTGACGCTCAAAGTTCACCTTTGCCGTTTTAACCGTTAAAATTTCCCAGACACTATCCAAAACATCACGATAAATTCGATCTTCCGCAAATTCGGTATTCTCACAAAACATGGCATAGTTAGGGTACATACGCTCACATAGACACGCCATAAAGGTAATTTGTTGCCAAGGTTCTAACTTTTCAAGACGAACCTGCAATGGATTCTGAAGCATAGTCACTCAATAATTGCAGAAAAAGACAGCGAAAGTGTACTTGATAAACCCTGAGGGGAAAAGATAAGCCGATGAACAATTTTACGAATAAGCTCTATATTCTTACTGAGCATGACGATACCTATACGCAACTGATTCTAAACCAGGAGTTACCCGATCTAGAAATCACTCAAACCCCCGAATCAGCACAGATTGTATTAGCGTCACCGCCCCTAATCGCACAGCACCTCAACGAGTTTAAAGAGCTAGACTGGGTACAGAGTACCTATGCTGGCATCAATAAACTCACTCAGCCAGATCTGCGTCAGGACTATACGCTAACCAACGTCAAAGGCATCTTTGGCCCGGCTATCGCAGAATACGTATTGGGTTACACAATCAGTCACTGTAGACACTTCCCTCATTACCACCAGCATCAACAACAACGAAACTGGCAGCCACAGCTTTATACTGGCCTAACTGACAAAACTATGGTGATTTTAGGAACAGGCTCAATCGGCAGTCATTTAGCAAAAACCGCGGCGGCTTTTGGTATTCATACCATAGGTGTCAACCGTACCGGCATCCCATCCAAACAAGAAACCTTTAAAGAGACTTTCCACATCAATGAGATAGAGGCTGCCCTTAAGCAGGCCGATATTGTGGTCAACACCTTGCCATCAACCGCTGAAACCTATCAGCTATTGAACCAAACCACGTTAGGTTACTGCTCTAATGTGTTGCTGTTTAATGTCGGTCGAGGGGAAAGCATCGACAATAAAGCCTTGTTGCTCGCCATAAAAAACAGATGGGTAGAACACGCATTTTTAGATGTGTTTGAAAGTGAGCCCCTCTCTCAGGAACACCCTTTCTGGAAACTACCGCAAGTCACCATCACTCCACACATCGCTGCACTCAGTGAGCCAAGACAAGTCGTCGAGATCTTCGCCGAGAATTACAAACAGTGGCGAGATGGCTTTACACTGAATCATGTCATCGATTTTGACAAAGGTTACTGATGCACTCTTCGCTACTGAAAGAGGTTCGTCAATAAAAAAGCGCCGTTGGTTCCCCAACAGCGCTTTCAATAAACTGACTCAGAATTACTTGTGGTAAGGCTTAGACAATTCGTGAACAGCGTCAACGAATACGCCTGCGTTCTCTGGCGGCACATCTAAGTGGATACCGTGGCCAAGGTTAAATACATGACCTGTACCGCCGTCGCCAAAGCCTTCAAGAATGCTGCCCACTTCTTCACGAATACGTTCAGGTTGAGCGTAAAGCATCGAAGGGTCCATGTTACCTTGCAGTGCCACTTTGTCGCCGATGCGAGCTTTTGCGTCTGCGATGTTGATTGTCCAGTCTAGGCCAACCGCATCACAGCCCGTTGCTGCGATAGACTCAAGCCACATCCCGCCATTTTTAGTAAACAGAGTCACTGGCACACGACGACCTTCATTCTCACGGATTAGACCATCAACGATTTTGTGCATGTATTGCAGTGAAAATAGATTATAGTCACGAGGCGTCAGTACCCCACCCCAAGTATCAAAGACCATGACCGATTGAGCACCCGCTTTAATTTGCGCGTTCAGGTATTCGATAACACTGTCAGCCAACTTATCTAGCAGCAGGTGTAGGGTTTGTGGTTCTGCGTACATCATCTTCTTGATCTTAGTGAACGCTTTAGAGCTTCCACCTTCAACCATGTATGTCGCCAGTGTCCATGGACTGCCCGAGAAACCGATCAGTGGCACTTCGCCTTTTAAATCTTTACGGATCTGACGAACCGCATTCATTACGTATTGAAGCTCGCCTTCTGGATCCGGTAGGCCAATCTTCTCTACGTCCGCTTTACACGTGATAGGACGCTCAAATTTAGGACCTTCGCCCGTTTCAAAGTACAAGCCTAAGCCCATCGCATCAGGGATGGTTAGGATGTCAGAAAACAAGATTGCCGCATCAAGCGGAAAACGACGCAAAGGTTGAAGCGTGACTTCTGATGCCAGCTCCGCATTTTTGCATAAAGACATGAAATCGCCGGCTTCAGCGCGCGTTGCTTTATACTCTGGAAGATAGCGGCCAGCTTGGCGCATCATCCATACCGGTGTGTAATCAACAGGCTGTTTCAAAAGTGCGCGTAAATAGCGATCGTTTTTTAATTCGGTCATTCCGTTAAATTCCAATTCAATCTTGTCTAGTTTTAATGGCAAGTATTCTAACACTGATTAATAGGTAAAAGCTGTGTGCTTTGCAACCTAGATCAAGTTATTAACTTTTAAATCAATGGTTAATTTGCACCCACTTAAGAGAGCATGTTAAAAATTTGTTTGCTAGCGAAAATTACAATTATAACATCTGAGTAGTCACTACTCAGCATCTCATAACGACATCTTACTTACCCCCTCCACTCGTGGAGGGTTTTTTTTAACTTTTGGCTCCCATCAGCCAAGTACACTTGGGATCTCTTTGGGCTCAAGTTAATAATCAACCTTCTTACCAGCTAAACTTTCAGCATCACATCATCAACCGTTTTTTCGATCAATTGCCTTGCGATGGTTCCGGCTGGGGCAACATCAGGTAAATTGGTGACATCAAACCATTGAGCATCTGACAATTCACTGTAATCGGGCTTGAGCGTGCCACCAGCATAATCGGCGAGAAAGCCCATCATCATACTCGACGGAAACGCCCACGGCTGGCTGCCAAAGTAACGAATATTGTCCACATCGACCCCCGTCTCTTCTTTGACTTCTCTTGCCACACACTGCTCTAAGGTCTCTCCAACCTCGAGGAAACCTGCAATCACGGTGTACATCCCTGTTTTATGCCTTGGGTGCTGAGCAAGCAATATCTTGTTGTCGTTTCGTACCGCGACAATGATGCACGGGAAAATGCGAGGGTAATGGAGCGTTCGACAATCTCCGCACTGCATCGCCACCTGATTGTGATTGAGATGATTACGACCACCACACTGAGGACAAAAACGTATGCTCTGCGTCATGTGCCCATACTGGATCGCTTTACTTGCCATCAGAAATTTCGATTCAGGCCAGTGCAGCAAGTCTCTTAGGCTGACCATATTCAGCTCATTCTCCACATCACCATCGTTGAGCCAATACACCTTACGACCCTGATACTGACCAATGCAAATAGCATGCTCGACACTCAGCCCTAACTCTTCAGCTGAGCCAAAAGGAAATTGGTCATCATTGACCCAAATATCACTACCAGAAACGACGCACCAATAAGCTTGATCTATCATTTCATTATCACTTTTATTTAACATCCTTATGCCTCATTGCTTGCAGTTCGTTCATTTTACTGGCAATCTAATTTCATACTAGAGTGATAGCAGAGAATAATTCAAACTATTACTTTTAGTCGCTACCAATAAAACGGACCCTGCTTAGGCAATTACTTGATCACAAGGTTGTGATCAGATCATGAGGACATGGTCATGCTAAATAAATTCAAACAAGTACAACAACAATGGGGTGGCTCCAATGAGGTCATCGATCATTGGCTCGAAACTCGACAGTCTCTAATCGTTGAGTATTGTAAGCTTGCTGCTCTAAAGCCTTCATCATCAAAAACACCCTCTATCACTGAACTTCCCACTCCAGAAGCGCTCCAAAAATTCAGCCAACATCTTGTGGATTACATCTCTGAAGGCCACTTTAAGATCTATGACATGGTGATGGATAGATGGCAGTCTACTGGCTTCAAAGCAACAGACGAAATTAACCAATCATATGGTCACATCGTTCTGACCACGGATCCACTGCTCAACTTCACCGATAAATACGCAGCCATTGAAGCGACCGATACATTAGAAAGCTTTGATAGCGAGCTATCACTCGTTGGTGAGATTCTTGAGGCGAGGTTTGCGGTTGAAGACAAGTTGATACAACAAATTGCCGACAGCCTAGCGGTTCCACCAGGGGCTTAATGGCTTATCACCTTCTAAGCTTGCCTCTGTGCAAGCTTTTTGTTTTGCCTATCCGTTAACCAAAACTCGCTCTTCACCACGAACCTTCTTGTCAGGTCCAAAGCTGCCCGAGATAAAACACTCCGCTATCCGCTATCCGCTATCCGCCAAGTAATCAAACATATCGATTAGATTCAAATCTATAAGCCTCTTTATACACCAGATACAAAAAAGGCACCCGAAGGTGCCTTTTCTTATCTCTTAGAGATAACTCGTAGAGCTTACTCTTCTGAAGAGAAACCAGCGTTTAGAAGTGCTGCTAGATTGTCAGTCGCTTGTTCAGCTGAAGGACCTTCTTGCTCTTCTTCACGTTGCTTTTGACGCTCTTGGTGGTATGCGAAACCAGTACCAGCTGGGATCAGACGACCAACAATTACGTTCTCTTTCAGGCCGCGAAGGTCATCACGCTTACCAGAAACCGCAGCTTCTGTTAGTACGCGAGTCGTTTCTTGGAACGATGCAGCTGAGATGAATGACTCAGTTGCAAGAGAGGCTTTAGTAATACCCAGTAGGTCACGTTCGAAACGTACTAGTTCTTTACCTTCAGCTTCTAGCTTACGGTTAGCAATCTTAACATTGTGGTACTCAACTTGTTCGCCAGGTAGGAACGGAGAGTCACCAGAATGAGTGATTGTACATTTACGTAGCATTTGACGAACGATAGTCTCGATGTGCTTATCGTTAATCTTTACGCCTTGTAAGCGGTAAACTTCTTGAACTTCGTTCGCGATGTACTGAGTTACTGCGTGGATACCACGTAGACGCAGGATATCGTGTGGAGTTTCAGGACCGTCGGCGATTACATCACCACGTTCAATCTTCTCACCTTCGAACACGTTCAATTGACGATGCTTAGGAATCATCTCTTCGTAAGCGTCACCACCTTCACGAGTGATAACTAGACGACGCTTACCTTTCGTTTCTTTACCGAAAGACACAGTACCTGTGTGCTCAGCAAGGATCGCAGGCTCTTTAGGCTTACGAGCTTCGAATAGGTCAGCTACGCGTGGTAGACCACCGGTGATATCTCTGTTTCCGCTCGATTTTTGAGGGATACGAGATAGTGTGTCACCGATGCCAACTTCAGCGCCATCTTCGATGTTTACAATCGCTTTGCCAGGTAGGAAGTAGTGAGCTGGCATATCAGTACCAGGGATCATTACGTCGTTACCTTGCTCATCAACAAGTTTGATAGCTGGACGCATATCTTTACCGGCTGCTGGGCGAGCTGCTGCGTCTGTAACTTCACTTGAAGAAAGACCCGTTAGATCGTCAGTTTGACGAGAAACGGTAATACCATCGATCATATCTACGAATTGGATACGACCGGCCACTTCAGTGATGATTGGCATGGTATGCGCTTCCCAGTTAGCTACAACTTCACCAGCCGTAACGGCTGCGTTGTCGCCTTTGGTTAGCATCGAACCGTAAGGAAGTTTGTGCTTCTCTTTCGTACGGCCGAATTCATCAATAATCGTCATCTCAGATGCACGAGAAGTGATAACCAGTTTCTTATCTTTGTTAACTACGAACTTAGCATTGTGAAGTTTCACAGTACCCGTTGTCTTAGCTTGGATGCTGTTCTCTGCTGCTGCAGTAGATGCCGCACCACCGATGTGGAACGTACGCATCGTTAGCTGTGTACCCGGTTCACCGATAGATTGTGCAGCGATAACACCCACTGCTTCACCTTGGTTCACTAGGTGACCACGTGCTAGGTCACGACCGTAACACTGTGCACAACAACCGAAGTCTGCATCACAGGTAACAACAGAGCGCACTTTCATGCTATCTACTGAGTTATCTTCCATGATTTGACACCACTTCTCATCAATCAGAGTATTACGTGGAATCAGTACATCTTCAGTACCAGGCTTAAGAACGTCTTCAGCGACTACACGACCTAGAGCAAGCTCAGAAAGTGCAACTTTAACGTCACCACCTTCGATGTGAGGCATCATGTCGATACCTTCATGCGTGCCACAGTCATGTTCGTGTACTACAACGTCTTGAGCAACGTCTACTAGACGACGAGTTAGGTAACCCGAGTTTGCTGTTTTCAGTGCTGTATCCGCAAGACCCTTACGAGCACCGTGCGTTGAGATAAAGTACTGAAGAACGTTTAGACCTTCTTTAAAGTTCGCTGTGATCGGCGTTTCGATGATTGAACCATCTGGACGCGCCATCAGACCACGCATACCTGCTAGCTGACGAATCTGAGCTGCAGAACCACGAGCGCCCGAGTCGGCCATCATGTAGATGCTGTTGAACGATTCTTGCTGTTCTTCTTCGCCGTCACGGTTAATAACAGTTTCAGAAGATAGGTTATCCATCATTGCTTTCGCAACGCGGTCGTTGGTAGACGCCCAGATATCGATAACTTTGTTGTAACGCTCACCCGCAGTAACAAGACCAGATTGGAATTGTTCTTGGATTTCGCGAACTTCTTCTTCAGCCGACTCAATTTCATCGTATTTCGCTTGAGGTACAACCATATCGTCGATACCTACAGAAACACCAGAAAGTGCCGCGTATGCAAAACCTGTGTACATGATTTGGTCAGCAAATACTACTGTATCTTTTAGACCAAGCTTACGGTAACACTCATTAAGAAGGTTAGAAATTTGCTTCTTACCTAGCTTTTGGTTAACGATGCTGTACGGTAGGCCAGCTGGAACAATCTGCCACAACATTGCACGACCGACAGTCGTATCAACTAGGCCAGTATTCGTTGTGCTATTGCCGTCTTCGTCTACTACAGTTTCAGTGATACGTACCTTAACGCGAGCGTGCAGCTCAGCCGTCTTAGTACGGTATGCCTTTTCAGCCTCTTCAGGGCCAGCAAGGTACATACCTTCACCTTTCACGTTGATCTTATCACGTGTCATGTAGTAAAGACCCAATACAACGTCCTGAGAAGGTACGATGATCGGATCACCTGATGCTGGCGACAGAATGTTATTCGTCGACATCATTAGGGTACGAGCTTCAAGCTGTGCTTCTAGAGTTAGAGGCACGTGTACCGCCATTTGGTCACCATCGAAGTCGGCGTTGTATGCCGCACACACAAGTGGGTGAAGCTGAATCGCTTTACCTTCGATTAGTACTGGTTCAAACGCTTGGATACCTAGACGGTGAAGTGTAGGTGCACGGTTAAGCAGTACTGGGTGTTCACGGATAACTTCGTCTAGGATATCCCAAACAACCGCTTCTTCACGCTCTACCATTTTCTTAGCAGCTTTGATTGTCGTCGCCATGCCACGAGTTTCTAGCTTGCTGTAGATGAACGGCTTAAATAGCTCAAGTGCCATCTTCTTAGGAAGACCACACTGATGCAGACGAAGGTATGGACCCACTGTAATTACAGAACGGCCAGAGTAGTCTACACGTTTACCTAGAAGGTTCTGACGGAAACGACCTTGCTTACCCTTGATCATATCAGCAAGAGATTTCAGAGGACGCTTGTTAGAACCCGTGATCGCACGACCGCGACGACCGTTATCTAGAAGGGCATCAACAGACTCTTGCAACATACGCTTTTCGTTACGTACGATGATGTCTGGAGCCGCTAGCTCTAGAAGACGCTTCAAACGGTTGTTACGGTTGATCACACGACGGTAAAGGTCGTTCAGATCAGAAGTCGCAAAGCGACCGCCATCTAGTGGTACTAGAGGACGTAGATCTGGCGGTAGCACTGGAAGTACAGTTAGAATCATCCACTCTGGCTTGTTGCCTGATGAGATGAACGCTTCAACTAGCTTCAAGCGCTTAGTAACTTTCTTACGCTTAGTTTCAGAGTTAGTCGTTTCCAACTCTTCGCGCATTTCTTCCACTTCTTGATGAAGGTCCATTGTTGAAAGCAGATCTTTGATCGCTTCAGCACCCATCTTAGCCGTGAATTCATCACCCCACTCTTCTAGACGATCCAGATACTCTTCTTCAGTAAGCATCTGAGATTTTTCTAGATCAGTCATACCTGGTTCAGTTACTACGTACATTTCGAAGTAAAGAACACGTTCGATATCACGTAGCGGGATATCCATTAGTAGACCGATACGAGACGGTAGTGATTTTAAGAACCAGATGTGAGCAACTGGTGAAGCAAGCTCGATGTGGCCCATACGGTCACGACGAACTTTAGTTTGTGTAACTTCAACGCCACACTTCTCACAGATAACACCACGGTGCTTCAGGCGCTTGTATTTGCCACAAAGACATTCGTAGTCTTTAACTGGACCAAAAATACGTGCACAGAACAGACCATCGCGTTCAGGTTTGAACGTACGATAGTTAATTGTTTCTGGCTTTTTAACTTCACCAAAAGACCACGAACGGATCGTGTCTGGTGAAGATAGACCGATTTTGATTGCATCAAATTCTTCGGTCTTATGCTGTGCTTTTAGAAAGTTTAATAAGTCTTTCACGTTCAGCTCCTGTAAGGAGTTAAAGGAGCTCACCGACTAAAGTGAGCCCCCTTTACCAAGTAATCCAATCTTTTTTATAAAAAAGAGGGATTACTCTTCGTCTTCTAGCTCGATGTTGATACCTAGCGAGCGAATCTCTTTCAACAGTACGTTGAACGACTCTGGCATGCCAGGTTCCATGCTATGGTTGCCATCTACGATGTTCTTATACATCTTAGTACGGCCGTTAACGTCATCCGACTTAACTGTTAGCATTTCTTGTAGAGTATATGCAGCACCGTATGCTTCTAGTGCCCATACTTCCATCTCACCGAAACGCTGACCACCGAACTGAGCTTTACCACCAAGTGGTTGCTGAGTTACTAGGCTGTAAGAACCCGTTGAACGAGCATGCATCTTGTCATCAACCAAGTGGTTCAGTTTCAGCATGTACATGTAACCAACCGTTACAGGACGCTCAAACGAATCACCAGTACGACCATCAAACAGTTTAAGCTGACCAGATTCTGGCAGATCACCCAGTTTAAGTAGTTCTTTGATTAGAGACTCAGAAGCACCGTCGAACACTGGAGTCGCGATCGGTAGACCGCCACGTAGGTTCTTAATCAGTGTACGAACTTGATCATCAGACAGTTCAGCAATATCAACTTTCTGACGAGTATCACCAAGATCATAAACCTTCTGTAGGAACTCACGGAACTTATGCAGTTCTTGTTGCTCCTTAACCATTTGGTTGATCTTGTCACCGATACCTTTTGCAGCCAAACCTAAGTGTACTTCTAGGATCTGACCGATGTTCATACGCGATGGTACACCCAGTGGGTTAAGTACGATGTCTACAGGCTGACCTTTCTCATCGTATGGCATGTCTTCAACAGGGTTAATCTTAGAGATTACACCTTTGTTACCATGACGACCGGCCATTTTATCACCAGGCTGGATACGACGTTTAACTGCTAGGTAAACTTTAACAATCTTAAGAACGCCAGGTGCTAGATCATCACCTTGAGTGATTTTACGACGCTTAGTTTCAAACTTCTTATCGAAGTCTGCTTTTAGCTCGTCCCACTGCTCAGCAAGTTGCTCAAGCTGTGTTTGTAGCGCATCGTCTTCTAGAACTTGCTCTAGCCATTGCTTACGACCGATCGTATCAAGCTTAGCTTCAGAGTAACCACCAGACAGAAGTACAGCTTTAACACGGTTAAGAAGGCCACCCTCAAGAATTTGGAACTCTTCAGTTAGATCTTTCTTCGCTTCTTTAAGCTGCATCTGTTCGATTTCAAGTGCACGTTTGTCTTTCTCTACGCCATCGCGAGTGAAGACTTGTACATCGATGATAGTACCTGAAACAGAGTTTGGTACACGTAGTGATGTATCTTTAACATCAGATGCTTTTTCACCGAAGATTGCACGTAGTAGCTTCTCTTCAGGAGTCAGTTGCGTTTCACCTTTAGGGGTTACTTTACCAACCAGGATGTCGCCACCCTTAACTTCAGCACCGATGTAAACGATACCTGACTCGTCTAGTTTAGACAGAGCAGACTCACCTACGTTTGGAATATCAGCTGTGATCTCTTCAGAGCCCAGCTTAGTATCACGAGCCACACAAGACAGTTCTTGAATGTGGATTGTCGTGAAACGGTCTTCTTGAACTACGCGCTCAGATACTAAGATCGAGTCTTCGAAGTTGTAACCGTTCCAAGGCATAAATGCGATACGCATGTTTTGGCCAAGCGCGAGTTCACCAAGGTCAGTTGAAGGACCATCAGCAAGAACATCGCCGCGTGCAACTGGTTCACCAGGAAGTACAGTTGGACGTTGGTTAATACATGTGTTTTGGTTCGAACGCGTGTACTTAGTTAGGTTGTAGATATCGATACCAGCTTCGCCAGGTACCAATTCATCTTCGTTAACCTTAACTACGATACGAGAAGCGTCAACAGACTGAACTTGACCACCACGTTTAGCAACCGCTGTAACACCAGAGTCAACAGCGATGTTACGTTCAATACCAGTACCGACTAAAGGCTTATCTGCTCTCAGTGTTGGTACTGCTTGACGTTGCATGTTGGCACCCATCAATGCACGGTTCGCATCATCGTGTTCTAGGAACGGGATAAGCGAAGCAGCAATAGATACTACTTGGTTTGTTGCAACGTCCATGTAGTCAACGTGATCGCGTGGGTGAAGACCAGATTCACCTTTTTGACGAGCCGTGATTAGCTCATCTGCAAACGTCGATTCTTCAGTAAGAACTGTGTTTGCCTGTGCGATAACGAATTGACCTTCCTGGATTGCAGACAGGTAATCAACTTCTTCTGTTACTACACCATCTACAACACGACGGTACGGAGTTTCTAGGAAACCGTAATCGTTACAACGTGCAAACGCAGATAGCGAGTTAATCAGACCGATGTTTGGACCTTCAGGCGTTTCGATCGGACATAGACGACCGTAGTGCGTTACGTGAACGTCACGTACTTCGAAGCCTGCGCGTTCACGAGTAAGACCACCAGGACCTAAAGCAGAAATACGACGTTTGTGCGTCACTTCTGACAATGGGTTGTTTTGGTCCATAAACTGTGAAAGCTGTGAAGAGCCAAAGAATTCTTTAACTGCAGCAGAGATCGGCTTAGCATTGATAAGATCTTGAGGCATGATTGCATCAAGGTCACCCAGGCTTAGACGTTCTTTAACGGCACGTTCTACACGAACTAAACCAACACGGAATTGGTTTTCTGCCATTTCACCTACAGAACGGATACGACGGTTACCAAGGTGGTCGATATCGTCCACTTCGCCTTTACCGTTACGGATGCCGATCAGTTTCTTCATCACTTCAATGATGTCTGATTCATCCAGAGTACCGCGCTCTTCTTCTTCTTCACGCTCGATAGAGCTGTTGAATTTCATACGGCCTACAGTTGATAGGTCGTAACGATCTTCAGAGAAGAATAGGCTTTCGAATAATGATTCTGCAGCTTCTTTTGTTGGTGGCTCGCCAGGTCGCATCATGCGGTAGATTTCTACCAATGCAGAAATGCGATCCACTGTGCTATCTGCACGTAGAGTGTCTGACATGAATGGACCATGGTCTAGGTCATTCGTGAACAGCACTTCTAGAGTCTTGTGACCCGCTTGAGACAGGTTAGCCAGCGCTTCTAGACTAATTTCTTGGTTCGCACCAACAATGATCTCGCCCGTTGCTTCGTTGATGTAATCTTTCGCAGCAATCTTTTCAACGATGTACTCTACTGGTACTTCGATGTGCTCAACGCCATCTTTTTCAAGTTGACGGATGTGGCGAGCAGTAACGCGACGGCCAGTCTCAACGTAAGTTTTACCGTTAGCTTCGATGTCGAATGACGCAGTTTCACCACGTAGACGTTCAGGCACTAACTCCATAAGTAGAGTTTGGTCTTTCACTTCGAAGTTCACTTTGTCGAAGAACAGATCTAGGATCTCTTCTGTCGATTTACCAAGTGCACGAAGGATAATCGATGCTGGTAGCTTACGACGACGGTCGATACGTACGAATAAGTTATCCTTAGGATCGAACTCAAAGTCTAACCATGAGCCACGGTAAGGAATTACACGTGCGTTATAAAGAACTTTACCTGATGAGTGAGTCTTACCCTTATCACTGTCGAAGAACACGCCTGGGCTTCGGTGCAGCTGGGATACGATAACCCTCTCGGTACCATTAATTACGAAAGTACCATTGTCTGTCATAAGCGGAATTTCGCCCATGTAGACTTCTTGTTCTTTAATGTCTTTTACAGTACCTGCTGGTGCATCTCGATCAAAGATAACTAGACGTAGTTTTACGCGTAGTGGCTTTGAGTAAGTAACACCGCGGATTTGACATTCTTTAACGTCAAAAACTGGCTCACCAAGACGGTAGCTAACGTATTGCAGCTCAGAATTGCCGTTGTAGCTCTGAATTGGAAATACAGAACGGAAAGCAGCTTCAAGACCGTATTGACCTTCAGGATCCTGTTCGATGAATTTATCGAAAGAATCAAGCTGGATCGATAACAGGTATGGAATGTCCAAAACTTGTGGACGAGTACCAAAATCCTTACGGATGCGCTTTTTCTCGGTATAAGAGTAAACCATGGGGTTCCTCAGCTCGCTGATAAGTGACCCAAACCACCCAAAACACTCTTCAGAGGGGGTGGTGACAAACAGCTGTTTACTGTAGTGAACAAGCATTTCGAAAAAATGACTGTTTTTTTGCTTGGATTATGACGGTTAAACAGCGGAAAATTCGTCATAGCCCTACAGCGCAAAAAGGCCGGTGGTTAATAAACCACCAGCCATTAGCCTTGCGGCTAAGAAATTAAGTAATAATTACTTGATTTCAACAGAAGCGCCAGCTTCTTCTAGCTGTGCTTTAAGAGCTTCAGCTTCAGCTTTGTCAACGCCTTCTTTAAGCGCTGCAGGAGCTGAGTCTACAAGACCTTTAGCTTCTTTAAGACCTAGGCCAGTTGCGCCACGTACAGCTTTGATAACTTGTACTTTGTTAGCGCCAGCAGCAGTTAGGATAACGTCGAATTCAGTTTGCTCAGCAACAGCGTCGCCGCCAGCTGCGCCGCCAGCTACAACAGCAGCAGCTGCAGTAACGCCGAATTTTTCTTCCATAGCTTCGATAAGCTCAACAACTTGCATTACAGACATTTCTGCAACTGCGTCTAGGATTTGCTCGTTAGTAATAGACATAACAATTCTCTTTTAAGTCAACAATAAGTTTAAATAGCAACCAGTGAAAAGCAAGGCTTATGCCGCAGCTTCTTCTTTTTGGTCGCGAACAGCAGCGATAGTACGAACCAGCTTGCCAGCAGAAGCTTCTTTCATGCACATCATTAGGCGTGCGATAGCTTCGTCGTAAGTTGGTAGTGTCGCTAGTACTTCAGCATCAGTAACTGCGCCTTCAAATGCAGCAGCTTTGATCTCGAAATCTTTATTCTCTTTAGCGAAGTCTTTGAAAAGACGCGCTGCAGCACCTGGGTGCTCATTAGAGAATGCGATCAGAGTTGGACCAGTGAAAGTGTCTACTAGACACTCGTAGTCTGTACCCTGAACCGCACGGCGTGCTAGTGTGTTACGAACAACTTTCATGTAAACACCCGCTTCGCGAGCTTGTTTACGTAGAGAAGTCATTGCGCCAACTTCAACGCCACGAGAATCAGCTACAACTGCAGAAAGTGCACCACTGGCAGCTTCGTTGACTTCAGCAACAATTGCTTTTTTGTCTTGAAGATTTAAAGCCATTTGGATTAACCTCTGGTTGTGATTACAGCACCCAATACAAAATGTATTGAGCGTTTACGATATTATTTAAAAATGAATAAATTCACTTCAAACCACAATATCGCCTACGTAGGTTTTATTAAGCCATCAACAATCTAATGAAAATCGACGGCGCCTACGGTCTTGGGATAGATGATTTCAAATTGCTTTAAAACCACCCAACCACAAATATTAGGCGCAGAAGTATACACTAAATCTGCACCTAAGCAAATTAGTTTGCTTGAGTGTTCAGGCTAGCCTGATCTACAGCAACACCAGCACCCATCGTAGTAGAGATGCTTACTTTCTTCAGGAAAGTACCTTTCGCTGAAGAAGGCTTAGCTTTCTTAAGAGCAACTAGAAGAGCTTCTAGGTTCTCTTGAAGCTGGTTAGCTTCGAAAGATGCTTTACCGATAGTAGTGTGGATGATGCCGTTCTTGTCGTTACGGTAACGAACCTGACCTGCTTTAGCGTTCTTAACCGCTTCAGCAACGTTAGGAGTTACAGTACCAACTTTAGGGTTTGGCATTAGACCGCGTGGACCTAGGATTGTACCTAGTTGACCAACAACGCGCATTGCATCTGGAGAAGCAACAACAACGTCGAAGTTCATTTCGCCTTTTTTCACTAGCTCTGCAAGATCTTCCATACCAACGATATCTGCGCCAGCTGCTTTAGCTGCTTCTGCGTTTGCACCTTGAGTGAACACAGCAACGCGGATATCACGGCCAGTACCGTGAGGTAGCACAGTTGCGCCACGTACGTTTTGGTCAGATTTACGAGCATCGATGCCTAGATTAACAGCAACATCTACAGACTCAACGAATTTAGCAGTCGCTAGTTCTTTAAGAAGAGCAACAGCTTCGTTGATTTCGTATTCTTTAGTCGCGTCAACTTTGTCGCGGATTACGCGCATGCGCTTAGTAAGTTTAGCCATGATCTTATCCCTCTACCACTAGGCCCATTGAACGAGCAGTACCAGCAATAGAACGCTTCATTGCTTCGATGTCAGCACCAGTCATATCAGCAGCTTTAGTTTCTGCGATTTCCTGTACTTGAGCGTCAGTTACTGTGCCCACTTTTTCAGTGTTTGGACGACCTGAACCAGACTTAACGCCAGCAGCTTTCTTAAGAAGAACAGCAGCAGGTGGAGTCTTAGTTACGAACGTGAAAGAACGGTCGTTGTAAACAGTAATAACTACTGGAGTAGGTAGACCTTTCTCAACAGATTCTGTTTTTGCGTTAAACGCTTTACAGAATTCCATGATGTTCACGCCGTGTTGACCTAGTGCAGGACCAACCGGTGGACTTGGGTTTGCCATACCAGCTGCAACTTGCAGTTTGATATAAGCTTCAACTTTCTTAGCCATGATATTTCCTAATATTTTGGGTACATGCGCTAGCCGCAAGGCGAGCTCCCCATAAATTCAATGAACTCTTCTTTACTTCCATAGAAGTAAAAAGGCGCGAAATTATAATCATAATTCGCGCCTTTAACAACCCTAAAAAGGTGATTTTTTATACTCTTTTATTTTGAACAACTTATGAAGTAATTATCCACAGCTTGCTCAAAGGTTCGAGTATTAGTCCAGTTTTTCAACTTGACCGAATTCAAGCTCAACCGGTGTTGCACGACCAAAGATCGATACAGATACCTTAATGCGGCTTTTCTCGTAATCGACTTCTTCAACAGTACCGTTGAAGTCAGCAAATGGACCATCGTTCACACGAACCACTTCACCCGCTTCGAACATTGTCTTAGGACGTGGAGACTCGCTCGCTTTCTCTAGACGGTTCAAGATAGCATCAGCTTCTTTATCAGTGATTGGTGCTGGACGATCAGAGGTACCACCAATGAAGCCCATAACACGAGGAATGCTACGTACTAAGTGCCATGATTCATCATTCATGATCATTTGCACTAATACGTAACCTGGGAAGAACTTACGTTCGCTTTTACGGCGTTGACCTGCACGCATTTCCACTACTTCTTCAGTAGGTACTAAAACGTCACCAAAGAATTCTTCCATGTCGTGCATTTTAATATGTTCGCGTAGCGATTGAGATACACGACCTTCATAGCCAGAAAAGGCTTGAACTACATACCAACGTTTTTTTGGAGCTTCACTCATGAATCAGAACCCTCTACACCCCAGTCGCTAGAGAAACCAGACGGACCATAATGCCGTCAATTCCCCATAGCACTAGAGACATAACAATACATACAGCTAAAACGATCAATGTAGTTTGCATAGTTTCTTGGCGAGTAGGCCAAACTACTTTACGAATCTCCATACGGGATTCTTTTGCAAAATCGATCGCAGCTTTACCTTTAGTTGTTGTTGCTGCAACGCCTAATGCGGCAGCAATCAGCACAACTACACCTGCAGCGCGAATTACAACAGACAATTCACCATACAGGTAATTACCCACAACAGCAGCAGCTAACAGAACAAAAGCGGCGACCCACTTCATTGTATCTGCTGCACCTGAGCTATCAGGAGTTTCAGCGTTTGCTTTCATAAAACCAACCTGTGATAAGTCTTAAATATAGACGACAATAACCCCGCTGTTGCAGGGCACATTCCTTTGCGTTGCAAAACAACACATTTAACAGTCATTTTAGTCAAAAAGACCGTTTAATTCTTTACTAAGAGCTAAAATCGATGCCAAAACATCCAACTCTTTTTTCAGCGCAGAAAAAGGGCATCAAATGATGCCCTTTTTACTAGTGGTTCGTCAAATCTTATGCAAAGATTTTAGCTACAACACCAGCACCAACTGTACGGCCACCTTCGCGGATTGCGAAACGTAGACCTTCGTCCATTGCGATTGGAGCGATTAGCTCAACCGTCATTTGAACGTTGTCACCTGGCATTACCATTTCTACGCCTTCTGGTAGAGTGATGTCGCCTGTTACGTCAGTTGTACGGAAGTAGAACTGTGGACGGTAACCTTTGAAGAAAGGTGTGTGACGGCCGCCTTCGTCTTTAGAAAGTACGTATACTTCAGACTCAAACTTAGTGTGTGGGTTGATAGAACCT
>NZ_JAKJSY010000180.1:0-904 GCF_050337445.1 Vibrio minamisatsumaniensis
CGTAAAAGAACTATTCGATTATGTAGCTAATCTTATGGACGGCTATGGGCCTACTCATTACTTTGTATCAGACAATGATATCAGCATTAGTAATGTTACAACGATTAATATTAACGATTACATAAATATGGATTCATTCATAGATAATCTCTTATCCTTTAAAGCTTATATTGATGAAGTTGAAGTTTTAAGTGATGAAGTATTCGAAGAGAAATTCGTAAAGGAAATAGATGGAAGTGATAGAGCTCCAAAAGTCAAAGATTGGGTTGGCCGAGAGAAAGAACTGTCTATTTTAAACTCTGATACTTTCAAAGTGATTTTTATTACAGGTATTGGAGGTGAAGGTAAGTCAGCATTAGCGTCGCACTATATTGATGAAAAAAAGGACTATTTCTTGATTGATTGGCGAGATTTTAAAGAGGAAGATCATAAGTTTCAACATAAAATTGCCTCCATGGTTCAAAAAGTTGACCCAATAGTTAACGCCAAAGAACTTATGGGATATACAGATGAAGAACTAGTTGATGTTTTTTTCGAAAAGCTTGGGGATAGAAAAGCACTCTTTATTTTAGACAACGTAGATAGCTATATTGATTTGGAAAACTTTGAATTGATCCGCACCAGAAGTTTTGGACACCGAGTTAAGTGAGTACAATCACTAACGAGGTGAACAATGACAACTAAGAAAACACGAATCAAACATGCTCCTGAATTTAAAGCCGAAGCGCTTAAGTTAGCAGAGAAAGTCGGTGTCTCTGCTGCCGCACGACAGCTTTCGCTATATGAATCTCAAATTTATGGGTGGCGTAAAGCCGTCAAAAAAGATGCGAAAATCAGCGATAGAGAAAGGGAGCTCGCCACTGAAAATGCCAAACTCAAACGATTATTGGCAGAGCAAGCTGAA
>NZ_JAKJSY010000181.1:0-883 GCF_050337445.1 Vibrio minamisatsumaniensis
TAATGGTGCGGTGCGGTCGGAGAGACTTGAACTCTCACACCTCTCGGCGCCAGAACCTAAATCTGGTGCGTCTACCAATTCCGCCACGACCGCAGCAAAGCTTTTACTCTAGCGAAGAGTATAGTTAAGAAGACTTATGGTTTGTCTAAGTAACGTTGTARTGGCTGGGCTACCTGGATTCGAACCAGGGAATGCTGGCATCAAAAGCCAGTGCCTTACCGCTTGGCGATAGCCCAACAATGATATCAATTAAGACATCTAAATAATGGTGCGGTCGGAGAGACTTGAACTCTCACACCTCTCGGCGCCAGAACCTAAATCTGGTGCGTCTACCAATTCCGCCACGACCGCAGCAAAGCTTTTACTCTAGCGAAGAGTATAGTTAAGAAGACTTATGGTTTGTCTAAGTAACGTTGTAATGGCTGGGCTACCTGGATTCGAACCAGGGAATGCTGGCATCAAAAGCCAGTGCCTTACCGCTTGGCGATAGCCCAACAGGATATCAATCAAGATATCTAAATAATGGTGCGGTCGGAGAGACTTGAACTCTCACACCTCTCGGCGCCAGAACCTAAATCTGGTGCGTCTACCAATTCCGCCACGACCGCAGCAAATCTTTATAGTTATATCGACATTGGTGATTCGAAATAACGTTGTGCTCTTGGTTTGCTATTCAGCTTTAAAAACAAGCTAAATCAAAACAAAGAGTGTAAATAGTGGCTGGGCTACCTGGATTCGAACCAGGGAATGCTGGCATCAAAAGCCAGTGCCTTACCGCTTGGCGATAGCCCAACAATGATATCAATTAAGACATCTAAATAATGGTGCGGTCGGAGAGACTTGAACTCTCACACCTCTCGGCGCCAGAACCTAAATCTGGTGC
>NZ_JAKJSY010000182.1:0-865 GCF_050337445.1 Vibrio minamisatsumaniensis
CAGCATTTCTTAGATATGTATCCAATAATTGCCTTGTTATTATTGATGAACCTGAAATAAGCTTACACCCAAATTGGCAAATAAAATACTTTTCATTACTTGAGATATTATTGAGTAAAGTTAAGGGGTGCCACATTATCATCGCTACACATTCACACTTCTTGATAAGCGAACTGGAACCAGAATTCAGCTCCCTTATCTCTTTGAAATACGTAAGAGGTCGAGTTGAAGCAGAAACAATCGCAAGCTCTACATTAGGCTGGAGTCCTGAAAGCATACTATATAGGGTTTTTAACGTCCGAACGCTCAATAGTCTTTATTTAGAAAGTGACTTACAAAAAGCACACTCAATGTTATACACCGACGATTGTGATTTTGAGGAATTAAAAAGACTGAATCATAAATTTCAATCCCTAGTTTTGGATGAAACTGATCCAATGAACAAGTTCATTGCGACTGTACAAGGGTACATAGATGGCAATCAGTGAATGGTATCTTAACATAAAAAATCTACCTAACATCTCCATTAAATCAAAGACATACATAAGAAACCTCAAGCCTCATAAAGCCTCATATTGGGATATAACAACCAATGATATGAAAGAATTTAAAAAAGAGCTCTTGGAAAAACTATGTAAAATACAAAACAATCGGTGTGTATATTGTGGATTAGGTCTTAGCCGTCGTTCAATTGATCGAGAACACTTTGTTCATAAGGCAGCTATTAAAGGTTATCAAGAGTTTATGTTTAATTTTGACAATCTCTTTGCTGCTTGTGAATTTTGTAACCGAAGACTCAAAGGCCAAAAACAAGTAATAAAAACCTATAATAAAGATTATTCAAAATGTTCATTTAGAATAGTTC
>NZ_JAKJSY010000183.1:0-863 GCF_050337445.1 Vibrio minamisatsumaniensis
GACTCAAAAGGTTATTACTACCTAATCTGGGCTTATCGCAAGTTATTACGCCTTTCATCGCCTCTGACTGCCAAGGCATCCACCGTGTACGCTTAGTCACTTAACCATACAACCCGAAAGGGTCTTGTGTATGATACAAATTTGCTTTCACTTTTAAAAAGTGAAGACAAAAAGCAACCAAGGTTTTTGGTTGTCATTAAGAAGGGTTAATTCTCAATGACTGTTTGCCGGACTCAATTATGATTCAAACAAGTTTGAATCGAATACAAGACACTTGAATGTGTTTGTTGTGTTTATCTAATGAAAGATAAACATTGAGAACTTTTAAATTTGATTAACTTAATMACAGCTTGAGCTGTTTGATTTCACTTTTAAAAGTGAAAACCAATTAAGTAATCAGTCAGCTTTCCAAATTGTTAAAGAGCTTGATTTCTTTCGAAACCATTTTTAAAGATTCTTAGGGAAAAACCCTTAAAGATGGTGGAGCTATGCGGGATCGAACCGCAGACCTCCTGCGTGCAAGGCAGGCGCTCTCCCAGCTGAGCTATAGCCCCAATATCATCTCTTAACTTTTCTAAACCTAATCAATCTGTGTGGACACTCATCGTAAGTATCTTCGTATAAGGAGGTGATCCAGCCCCAGGTTCCCCTAGGGCTACCTTGTTACGACTTCACCCCAGTCATGAACCACAAAGTGGTGAGCGTCCTCCCCGAAAGGTTAAACTACCCACTTCTTTTGCAGCCCACTCCCATGGTGTGACGGGCGGTGTGTACAAGGCCCGGGAACGTATTCACCGTGACATTCTGATTCACGATTACTAGCGATTCCGACTTCATGGAGTCGAGTTGCAGACTCCAATCCG
>NZ_JAKJSY010000184.1:0-782 GCF_050337445.1 Vibrio minamisatsumaniensis
AGCTCTTCAGCTTGCTCTGCCAATAATCGTTTGAGTTTGGCATTTTCAGTGGCGAGCTCCCTTTCTCTATCGCTGATTTTCGCATCTTTTTTGACGGCTTTACGCCACCCATAAATTTGAGATTCATATAGCGAAAGCTGTCGTGCGGCAGCAGAGACACCGACTTTCTCTGCTAACTTAAGCGCTTCGGCTTTAAATTCAGGAGCATGTTTGATTCGTGTTTTCTTAGTTGTCATTGTTCACCTCGTTAGTGATTGTACTCACTTAACTCGGTGTCCAAAACTTCTGGTGCGGATCATACCGCTAGAGAGTCAGCTAGATTGACGAAAGAAGCTAGAAAGTTATTCCGTCACCCAGAAATAGATTCTGAAAACCCAGATAGAACCGGTGAAGCTGGTGAACTACTGTTATTTTTCTTAATCGAAGCCATTCTCGGTGCACCTCAAATGGTTTCAAAAATGGAATTAAAAACCAATCATAAAGATGATCCGCACCAGAAGTTTTGGACACCGAGTTAAGTGAGTACAATCACTAACGAGGTGAACAATGACAACTAAGAAAACACGAATCAAACATGCTCCTGAATTTAAAGCCGAAGCGCTTAAGTTAGCAGAGAAAGTCGGTGTCTCTGCTGCCGCACGACAGCTTTCGCTATATGAATCTCAAATTTATGGGTGGCGTAAAGCCGTCAAAAAAGATGCGAAAATCAGCGATAGAGAAAGGGAGCTCGCCACTGAAAATGCCAAACTCAAACGATTATTGGCAGAGCAAGCTGAAGAGCT
>NZ_JAKJSY010000185.1:0-755 GCF_050337445.1 Vibrio minamisatsumaniensis
TTCCCGGGCCTTGTACACACCGCCCGTCACACCATGGGAGTGGGCTGCACCAGAAGTGGTTAGTTTAACCGCCCTTTCTTCGGAGAGAGTGGAGGACGATCACCACGGTGTGGTTCATGACTGGGGTGAAGTCGTAACAAGGTAGCCCTAGGGGAACCTGGGGCTGGATCACCTCCTTATACGAAGATACTTACGATGAGTGTCCACACAGATTGATGGTTTAGATTTAGTTAAAGCCAGAGCTTTAATTAATAACGTAAGTTATTGATTAAAGCTTTTTGCTTTATGCTCTTTAACAATTTGGAAAGCTGACTGATTAACTGACTTACGAGTTATGTTAATCAAATTTAAAAGTTCTCAATGTTTATCTTTCATTAGATAAACACAACAAACACATTCAAGTGTCTTGTATTCGATTCAAACTTGTTTGAATCACAATTGAGTCCGGCAAACAGTCATTAAGAATTAACCCTTCTTAATGACAACCAAAAACCTTGGTTRCTTTTTGTCTTCACTTTTTAAAAGTGAAAGCAAATTTGTATCATACACAAGACCCTTTCGGGTTGTATGGTTAAGTGACTAAGCGTACACGGTGGATGCCTTGGCAGTCAGAGGCGATGAAAGGCGTAATAACTTGCGATAAGCCCAGATTAGGTAGTAATAACCTTTTGAGTCTGGGATTCCTGAATGGGGAAACCCACGTGCATAAGTACGTATCCTGTTGTGAATACATAGCAACAGGAGGCAAACCGGGG
>NZ_JAKJSY010000186.1:0-703 GCF_050337445.1 Vibrio minamisatsumaniensis
GTCACATATCATTGTTTTAGATAATATTAACAATTGTTATTAATACAATAGAAGGTACCCGTCGATTTCAAATATTCATCCCACTTTATATATTTAGGCATGTAATACGAGAAATACTATTTGTTTTATTCCCAAGCTCTGTTTATTATTAGCTGTATTATTTATTTTATCTTGATGGGAAATATCATGTCTGAATTAACAAAAACTTTATTGAACATCCGTAGCCTTCGTGCATTCTCACGTGAATTAACTCTTGAGCAATTAGAGGAAGCACTAGACAAGCTGACTATTGTTGTACAAGAGCGTCAAGAGTCTGAAGCTGAAGAACGCGCGGCTAAAGAAGAGCAAGAAGCGAAGCTTTCTGCTATAGCTGAACAGATTGCAAAAGACGGAATTGATGTTGCAGATCTTATTGCGGCACTTTCTGGCGAAGCCAAAACAAAAACAGCTAAACGTGCGCCACGTCCAGCTAAATACACATATGTAGATGGCAATGGCAATGAAAAAACGTGGACAGGTCAAGGCCGTACGCCTTCAGCTATCCAAGAGCAACTCGATGCTGGTAAATCTCTAGAAGAGTTTGCTATCTAAATATCTTATTTAATTAGTCTTTACTCAGTTACGCACTAAGCAAGATAATTAATATTGAAATTGCCAATGTAAATATTAATGGTGAGTTTGAAATATTTAGAAACAAAAAAGG